>CACZFE010000018.1 GCA_902780365.1 uncultured Spirochaetales bacterium | reverse complement strand
GAGAAGTTGCGTTAATAATACACAATATCTTTTCAAAATCAAGACTTTTTTGATTCCAACATAAAGATCATTCATTTTAAATACCAAAGAAACAGGTCTGCCAAATAAAGCGCCGTTAATTTAAGAAATTCACCACAAAAGTCAAATTATTTTTAGATTTTTGTTTCAATATGATTTTAGAATTTTTGTCTGCGAATTTGTAGAGACGTCATACTATGGCGTCTCCGACCTCATCCCTAACCCTTCTCCAGTGTGGCGAAGGGAACGGAAACAGACCGTAGAGGCGTTTCCTGAAACGTCTCGCGAAATCAGAAAAAAATAGGTCTTCGTCTAAGGTCAAAAATTTTGACCTTGAACGGAAATGGGAATTATTTTGGGGAGTTATCTGTTTTTTTCCGCTGGCAGTTGGAACTGAAAGGGGGGTGACAATTTGTCCCCACCCTTCGGAAAAAGCAGTATCGCATTGGCGCATTTTCTTAATGATGAAATTTTTTGTTGATATATATTAGAAAATTGATATTCTTAATTTGCAAAAACTGTTCAATTGGATAATGATATGCAAAACGACATGACTAATCAATTTGATTTTAAAGAAAACGAAATAGTTTTGTATCAGCCGAATGATGCTGTTCATCTCGAGGTTAGAATCAGTAACGAATCAGTCTGGCTGACACAAGCACAGATCGCCTTTCTATTCGGTGTTGACAAATCCGGCATAAGCAGGCATTTGAAAAATATTTTTGAAAGCGCAGAACTTGACGAAGCACTGTTTGTTGCAAAATTTGCAACAACCACTCCACATGGTGCAATTGAAGGAAAAACCCAGACAACTGAGACCAAATTTTATAATCTTGATGCCATTCTTTCTGTCGGATATCGCGTAAACAGTTTTAACGCCACGATGTTCCGCAAATGGGCAACCAGCGTTCTGAAGGACTATCTTCTTAAAGGTTATGCTGTGAATCAAAGGATTGAACGCCTGGAAAACCGTGTAAGCAAGACAGAAGAAAAAATAGATTTTTTTGTCCGCACCTCGTTACCGCCAGTGGAAGGTGTTTTCTTCCAAGGTCAGATTTTTGATGCCTACGCAAAGTTTGAATCGTTCATTCAAAGTGCTGAACAAGAAATCATTCTTATTGACAATTACATTGATATTTCGGTTTTGGAACGCTTTTCAAAAAAGCAAAAAGATGTGAAAGTCACGATTTATACTGATCCTAAAACAAAATTAAGCAAGCAGGATATTCAAAAATTCAATGAACAATATTCGCAACTTATAATAGAACGCACCTCAAAAACACACGACCGTTTTCTGATAATTGATAGTAAAATCCTTTATCACATTGGCGCATCGTTAAAAGATCTCGGCAAAAAATGTTTCGCTTTTGAGATCATGGATTCAGCTTGGATAAAAGAGATCCTGAAGAATTTGTGAAAATTCTGGGAGCCTAAAATCGGTAGAGACGTTTCCTGAAACGTCTCGCGAAATCAGAAAAAAATAGGTATTCGTCTAAGGTCACAATTTGTGACCTTGAACAGATATCCTAATAAATTCAGGCAGTTTTCACTTGATTTTTGAGGTGAAAATTTTGCACCTCGATTCAGATAAAGGTGTGAAAAGAGCGCAGCTTTACTTACTTTTTTCTTTTAGTTTTTCAAGTTGTTCTTTGCGTTCTAAATGTTCCAATTCGAGAAAAGCAAGTAAACACATTTTATATATATAGTCATACCAATCTTCAAGTTCTTTATTATTCATATTATCAACAAATTCCTTATATTTTTTACCATTATTACTATCCGAATTATTGTGCCGTATATCCATATTGTTAAACAGAAAAAAAAGATCATTTTTCAAATCCTTGTTAATCTTTTCCAAGCTTGATTGTTTTGGTTCCAATTCATGGGCAAAAGCGCGCAAGAAATCTCTCTTTTTATCAAGTTTTCCCATCATTGAGTGATGGTTGTACTCTATAACCTTATATGACAAATTTGGTTCAACTATTTCTGCAACAGAAATTGCTGCTTGATTTTTCGTAACAAAATCAGTAACTCCATCTTTTTGAATTGCCATGTATCCTACAGCCTCTATTACCTTTTCTACTTGTTCAAGATAACTTTTGGTGGAACATCCAAGAAATTTAGACTTTTCATAATTGGCAATATTATAAGAATACTCACAAAAATCTATTAGATAATTGATATCAAAATCCTTTGGTGCCTTCTCGAAATGTATATTGTTACTAGAGTCGAAATCATCTAGGGATATACATCTCCCATGAAGAGGAAGTTGTGTAAAAAAAATGGCGCACCATGTTCTCAAGTTAAGACCTTTATGTTTAACAAGATAAAACAATGTATAAAGACGGTCATACTCTTTTCTTATATCAACAGATGCGTTCTTTAAAACTTGAGAAAAGGGGATTCTGCTCATGTTTTTTCATTTACCTCACACAAATTACATAGTGTCTTGACTTCTCACTGGTATTCATTGAATAAGGATTATCAAAATACATATACCATGCCACAGGCGTATCACCGAACATCAATGTTGATGACCAAAAACTCTTTGAATAGATTGAGTCGTCAATATCTTTGATATTACGAACCTGTTTAAAATCTTCTATTGTCGGAAGTCGCCAATCTGAGAATCCGCCTTTTCTTAAATTCTTTGCATAATCTCTGGCTCTATTCAAACTAAACTTTTTGTCAGAGGGAAATTTTTCAATCATGTGAATATTTCCAACAGGGGAGCTTAATTCAATATACTCACCGTTAGTAATAACAAGATTGTCTTTGTTTGTACTGCCAATATTTCCTATCAACTGTTCGCTTTTTGGCGATTCATTGTTTTTTTCTTTTGTATTATTATTTCCGAAGAAATGCGTTTCGTAACAATCTTGTTTGATTTCACTAACAAAAACGGATTTATCACCATGCTGTTCCAAAATATAAACTATTGATTTTGTTCTTGTGAGAGCGACATAAAACAAGCGCCTTTCCTCTGCGAATTGGAAATCTTCAGGGGTTCCGAGAAGCAAGTTGATTAATGGATCATCGGTCCTCTTACTTGGAATATTGCCAGCATTGACGAGTATAACAAAATCGCTTTCCAAGCCTTTTGATCTATGTATTGTTGTATAAGATATTTTTAAGTTACGGAAAGCATGGTTTACTTCGGATTGGAAATCTTTATCAATGTCTTTGTTGTTTCTTCCCAATATCAAAACTTTAGCTGAATAGTTCATGGCAGAGATTTCACCAAGAACTTTTTTTAATGCATCAAAACCATCCCATTCGTTGTTATAAGTTACTATTCTAATTGGATTTTGCTGATGTTTGTCAGATTTAATCTGCTTTTTAATTTGTCTCGGATTTTTAGTTATAAATTTCTCCGCTACTTCTTGTAACTCTATTGAATTTCTATGGGTCCTGGAAATGCGATTAATTGTAGCATCAGGGAAAGTTATCCTGCTAAAATTCCAAAAAATATTTATATCTGAACCACTAAATCTATATATCGATTGCCAGTCATCACCAACCGCCATCAGTTTTGAATTTCCATGTTCCGCCAATTTTTTCAGGAAATTAAATCTGCTTTCGGAAATATCCTGAAATTCATCAACAAGAATATATTTGTAACAATATTTGGTCTTGAATTTTGGCGTATCCAGCAAATCTGTTGACTGCAATATCATGTCGTCGAAGTCTATTTTATCATTTTCTTTGAGCGAAGAGATATAATAATCATAGATTTCTTTTGCTATTTCGAGAAAAATTTTGGCTCGCTCTCTTTCATAACCCGACAACCCAAGTCCCAGTGATTCAAAAGCACTATTGTCTTTATATTTCGATTTATAAAGAGACAAAAATGTTCCGGAGACATCCATAAATTTTGAGAAATCATAGCCTTTATATAATTTTGCCACCGTTTCTTTTATTTGTATTTGGGTCAAAGGCTTAAATTTCACACCTTTATCCTTCAAATTCTTTCTTAAATTAGTAAACACTGTGCCATTAGAAAACTCATAAGAATATGTTTCTACACAAACAGTCTTGTTCTTTTGATGCGTTTCCCTTTTCCATTCCATACTTTGAATATACTTTTGCTCTCCATTTCCAAAATATTGACGAGCTCTTCCGTTTTTATCAACCCCATAATGCTCTATATAAATTTTATACTTTGGCAGATAAAAATCTGGGCAGTATTGGCGTTTTTCCAATGTGGCAGTATTGATTTCATAAGGTTTTTCATATTCGTATTCGATGCCGTTCACAAACAAAAAATTGGCAAGTACCAACTCCTGAATACTTTTGACTCGCTCTTCTTTAATTGTCACATTATTCTTCGGATCATTATTAAAACTTTTAAGATATCCTTTCAGAGTCCTATACTTTTCGGATTTATTCTCTTCCTGTTCAAATACAAGAGTGTTATCCTTATCAGGAGCTATTGGATTAATGTAACAAGAAAAATATTTCAATATCGTTTTCATAAATTTAATATCGACGCCAAGCCTTTCATCAAAAAAAGTTTTTATATGTGTCATGATTTGATCTTCTACTGCCTTTTTTTCTCCCAGATGTTCGCTTAAAATCCTCAGCCCCAAAGAATGAAAAGTTGTAGCCTGTATATTTGGAGAAATTTTAAGAACCTTTTTGCTTATATCATCCACCGAATCTCTTGAATAAGACATCAGCAGAATTTCGTCTTCTTTTGCCATATCATTTTCCAGTAAATACTGGATTTTTCCGCATATTGTCAGGGTTTTACCTGTTCCTGCACCTGCAACAACCAAATTGTGTTTTGAATCGCACAAAACAGTTCTTCTTTGCTCCTCATCCATCGAGTAACCGCATATCCTGCTGAAAATCGGATCATTCAAATGTCGTTTTATGAAATTCTCGTTGTGCTCGTTTTTCCGTTTACTTATTAATTGGCTGACTTCTCTTTGTATATTGTAACGTTTGATATCAGCTTCAATATGTTCATAGTTACAATACTGTAAAATTGTATCGTCAATGCTCAAATATCTATCTGGTAACGATGCTGAAGTAATAGATTGATAAATAATATCTACCGGATTAACTGGAGAGATTCTATCGTTCGATTTTGGCTGAGATTTTTGCTCATTATTATTGAGTATTTCATTTTTATCATCTGATTTCATTACAAATTTTAGTATGATAAATACTACTGCTGGAATAAAGACACACATCACAGTTATTGCTATAGCATCATCTTTTTTAGAGTCTAAAATCGCCAAGACATATAAAATTACAGCTATCAATATTGCGAATTTCATATTTATGCCTTTGTACTTCTTACCAGCCTCACAAAACCGACCAAAAACTCTAAATTTTATCCATCAACTCCGGCATATAGTGCCTGAGATGAAATTTTTGTTCGTATTTTGAACCAAAAAACGACAAAAAAACCGAAAAATTATAGGGAAAAGCTGTGATTGTGCAAGTTAAAGTCCCCACTCCGATGCAGATAACGCGTATTTTTATGAATTGATTTCGGTTGTGTTTAACTGCGTTTATATTCTTTCGATTTTTCTTCGAGCAGCTTGAAATTGTTGCAACGCTGGCTCAATTTAGATTTCCCGTCGTTAAGCAACCTATGCTTGTAAACTGCACTGGCGTTTTGTAGAATCAATGCGGCTTTCTTTCTGATAATACGATACTCGTTTCTCAGAAGATTTTTGTAATTTAAGTCTTCAATTTCATTAAAATTTATCTGCTTGCACGACTCAAGTGGAGCGGGAAACATATTGTTAAGATTGATAACCGCATACACTCCGATTTTGATGAAGTCCGTAGTTTCTGAGAGACGCTTGTGTTTTTCTTTGAAGGAAGAAAGCGGAGCAAAATAATCAAATCCGTTGATGTTCAGGACCACACCCACATATTTGCGACTGAAATTCTGAGAAATTTTTCTGTTTTTGAAAATATGTTCCTCAAAACCTGAAAGATAAGAGATGTAATCAGAATCTATTTCGTAAATATTCAGCATTTCAATTAAAAAAAATGCCGGAACAATAAAAACTGCTCCGGCCGTATAAAGTTCGCAGTCAAAGGCGCGACATCCTTGAGAGGCAATATAGTTAATTTTCGAGATTTGTCAACAAAATTTTTACAATAAATTTAATTTCGAGTAGAAAAATTAAAAATTTGTTTCTTCAAGCTCCGCTCCGACGCAAACAATAGCGGATTTTGAAAAAATCACCGAAAAAAGTATGGTTTTTCTCAACTCAGGCGGTATATGCCTGACTTCGCGAGTATGATAACTCCGATTATTTTGTTTCGGGAGGCGTAAGATGGCAAATCTTGAAAGAGTGGCGTTCATAAACCACATGATCAAAGTCAAGGGTTTCGTGACGAGAAAAGAGGTGGCGGATCATTTTGAAGTTCATATCGACACGGTTATGCGCGATATCGAATATATGCGGACTTTCCTTTCCGCGCCGCTGAAATACAAAAAAGGCAAAGGCGGAATGTTCACATCGGTCGGATTCAGATTCTAAATGTAAAACCAGAGCAAAAAAAATAATTTTTTCTGTTGACAAATAAAAAATTCCAACTATGTTAGCTGGCACTAATTTAATTGCTCTTTAAAAACTTAATTTTTTGTTAAGAAATCAGTTTGAAGTTTTTCTTTTTGGCATGTTTTTTTAATAATTTCAATTTATTGGAGGTTTTTCATGCGTAATTTCTTTTTTGCGGCAATGATTTGCTGCGCAGTATCTTTTTCATTGTTTGCTCAGGAATCTCAGGCAAACGAAGAAACAAAAGAATCAACAGTCGAAGCTGCTGAAGCTCCCGCTGAAGGAGAAGCAGCAGAAGCTGAAGAAGAGGAAGACAAACTCGCTTTCGAGCGTAACCCCTACTTCAATGCGACTGTTTTCGGCGGCGTTTCCGCCGGGATCAACATCGAAGACGGCGATGTGAACAAGGAAGAAAGCTATGAATTCGGTCTTGACAACCTGATCCTTGACTTGCAGGGCGGCGACAGGATGTTCAACGGCCGCGCAGTTGTCGATTTCGGCTCGGTCGATGACGAAGGCAAAATGACGCTCGATGTCATCAAAAACGTTTCTTTCAGAATGCAGCACCCTTCGTTCAGGAACGCAGCCGGAACTTTCGGGCTCGATGTAAACCTTGAAGCGGGCCTTTTCTCGATGCCTTTCGGAATCGAAAACGGTTACGACCATGAAGTTGCTTTCGCAAATTCGGCGATAAAAGAGGACTTTTTCGGCGGAGCTTTCAACGACCTCGGCGTTTCGCTCGGCGTTGACCTCATTTTTTCTAAGGAATCCGACCTTGCGATCACCCTTTTCGCTTTCAACGGCGGAAACGAAACCGTTCTTGACGGCGAGGAAAACCTTTTCCGCGCTCCGGCATTCGGTGCTGACATCCGCTTCAACAAAACAGGTGATTTTTTCGCTACCGCAGCCGCTTCTCTCGTTTTCGGCAAGGCTTACAGAAACTACGGTTTCGATGTTTACAACCTTTCGGAAGAAGGCGAAATAGAATCCTATAAAAACGGCGAAAGCCTTGATCAGGACAAAAACAATGTCCTCATGGCTATCGGCGCCGATCTAGGCTACAACGTAAACGACGATATTTCTGTCGGCTTCAAAGCTGAGTTCGGCCTTGCCAGCCGCGCTCTCTATAACCCCGATTTCCAAAACGGCAAACTCATTTCCGACGGGGTCAAAGACGCAGATTCAGCATTGACTTCATGGGGACTCTTCGCTATGCCTTACGCGACACTCTGGGATGTTGACATGATGGCGAGAGTTTCATACTTCAAGGCTCCGTTCTACGACGCCACAATCGCAAGCAAGGAGGATTCGAACCTCGGCGTGAACATTGCCGTTATCTACAACTTCTGCGACTACGCAGGACTTGAACTCGACTACGACTTCAACAAAGCTACGTTCCACGGATACGGCGAAAAGAACGAAACCGTTTCCGAATCCCTCAACACCCACTCCATCGCACTCGCCCTGAGCGGCGCATTCGATTTCCTCTGGGAAGAAGAAAAGAAATAGGTCTTCGCCTAAGATCACAAATTGCGTCTTTAAACAGATTCACGCCTCACCTCTTGACAAAACTTTTTTAAGGAGTAATGATTAGTTGTTCATTTGTTCAACTAATAAAAGAGGAGGCCTCAAATGGCAGATTCGGAGTCTTTGTGCACTTGCAATGTGATACACGAAAACATCGTGAATGATGTCAGATCAAAAATGGTGTCAGATGATGAATACTTGAACCTGGCGGATCTGATGCAGCTTTTCGGCGACTATACGCGAGTTAAGATCCTGCATGCTCTCGAACAGAGCGAAATGTGCGTATGCGACATCGCCGTGCTGTTAGGGCTCACAAAATCGGCGGTTTCGCACCAGCTCAAGGCTTTGCGTCTTGCGGGACTCGTGAAATTCCGGCGCGAGGCGCAGATAGTCTACTACTCGCTGGCTGACGAGCATGTCAAAAAAATTATCGACACGGGATTCGAGCATCTCGAAGAACTGATGCCGGACTACCGGGAAACGCATTGATCAGGAGGCAGTTATGGCACACGAACATCACGAACATGAATCTTGTGAACACGAACACGGATGCCGCTGTTGTCACGCCTGTGAACATCATCACGAGCATGAACATTCAGGCGGCAAAAAACTGATCTTACGCCTGTCTATTGGAGCTCTAGTCTATCTTGCAGGGCTTGTGCTAACTTTTGCGGCAGATGTTCCGCTGCACATCGAACTGGGTTTCCTGATTGCGGCATACATCATTCTCGGTTACGATGTCGTCATTGAAGCAGTTGAAAATATCGCTCACGGGCAGGTTTTCGACGAGAATTTTCTGATGACGATCTCCACTGTCGGTGCTTTTGTCATCGGCGAATATCCCGAAGCTGTCGCGGTAATGCTTTTTTACCAGATAGGAGAATTTTTCCAGTCGCTCGCAGTGAAACACTCGAAAGAATCGATTTCCGACCTCATGGATATACGCCCGGACCATGCTACAGTGCTGAGAAACGGCATTCCTGAGACTGTTTCTCCCGAAAGTGTCGCTTTAGGAGAGACAATTATCGTGAAACCGGGCGAAAAGATCCCTCTCGACGGCATTGTACTTGAAGGAAACTCGATGATCGACACGAAGGCTCTGACAGGCGAATCTGTTCCGAAAAGTGTCCGCGAAGGCGACGAAGTCCTCTCGGGATGCGTAAACCAGAGCGGTACTCTGACGATCAAAACGGCTAAAAATTTCGGAGAATCGACAGTTTCCAAAATCATAGACCTTGTAGAAAACGCTTCTGAAAGAAAAGCAAAAACGGAAAATTTCATAACAAAATTCGCAGGTTACTATACTCCAGTTGTCGTAATCCTCGCCGCGCTCTTAGCTGTGCTTCCTCCCCTTCTTCTCGGAGGAGAATGGACTGACTGGATCCACCGAGGATTTGTTTTTCTTGTTGTATCATGCCCCTGCGCACTTGTAATTTCGATCCCTCTCACATTTTTCGGAGGCATCGGAGCCGCTTCAAAACACGGCGTGCTTGTGAAAGGAAGCAACTATCTTGAAGCACTTGATAACCTTAAAACCGTCGTTTTCGATAAAACGGGAACTCTCACCAAAGGGGTTTTCAATGTCACGGAAATCATTCCGGCTGACGGCTTTACCAAAGAAAAAGTGCTTGAATACGCCTCCGCTGCCGAATATTTTTCCAACCATCCTATCGCAAAATCAATTTCTGCGGCTTACGGAAAAGAAATCGGAAACGACCTTGTTTCCGCTCATCAGGAAATCCCCGGGCACGGCATCTGTGCAGTATTTAATGGTGAAAAACTCCTCGCAGGCAATGCAGAACTTATGAAAGATGAAAATATCGCCTTTCAGCCGTGTGACGAAACAGGGACAAAAGTCTATGTCGCAACTGACGGACGCTATGCAGGCTGCATTCTGATAAGCGACGAAATCAAGGAAGACAGTTTTAAAGCGGTATCTGGCCTGAAAGAACTCGGCGTGAAAAAGATCGCAATGCTCACAGGCGATGACGAAAAAATCGCACAGGATGTAGCCCAAAAACTGAAAATCGATGAATACTATGCGCAGCTTCTTCCCGGAGAAAAAGTCAAAAAAATCGAGATCTTAGAGAAAAATAGCGATGGCTCGGGAAAACTCGCCTTTGTCGGCGACGGAATAAACGACGCACCGGTCCTGGCAAGAGCCGATGTCGGTATCGCCATGGGAGGTCTCGGCTCCGACGCTGCAATAGAAGCGGCCGATGTAGTACTCATGACGGACGAACCTTCCAAACTTCTCGAAGCTATAGATGTTGCAAAAGCGACAAAAAGCATAGTTATCCAGAATATCGCGCTGGCTCTCGGAATCAAAGGAGTTTTCCTTGTTCTCGGAGCTTTGGGAATAGCCGGAATGTGGGAAGCAGTCTTCGGTGATGTCGGCGTCACCGTGATAGCGGTCCTCAACGCGATGAGGATCCTTAAAAAGTAAAATGGGCTCCGGAAATTTCCAAAAACTTGCCATTCATAAGTCCCGATCTAATATCTGCCTGCTCAAACAACAAACGAGCAGGTTGCGGATGACATTCAAATCAAAATATATTACGCCGGATGGTTTCGACGACATCGTAATGGAATCAGATGGCAAGTTTCTCACCGGACTCAGGTTCGAACAATGCAAAATTGAATTTGATTTGACAGAAAATCTGCCTGTTTTCGCCGAAACCTGCCGCTGGCTAGACATCTATTTCAGCGGTCGTCAGCCGGACTGGCTGCCTGAATATAAAATCGAATTCCCCTCCCCTTTCAGAAAAGAGGTTTTGGAAGAAACATCCAAAATTCCTTTCGGAAAAACAATGACTTACGGTGAAATCGCGCAAAGGATCGCGAGCCGCCGCGGTATCGCAAAAATGTCGGCGCAGGCAGTCGGCGGAGCCCTCGGCTGGAACCCGCTCTGCATCATGATCCCCTGCCACCGGGTCATCGGCGCAGACGGAAAACTCACAGGCTATGGCGGCGGAATCAAAAACAAAACCGCGCTGCTTGAACTGGAATCCACCGCCCTCTGAAAAAAATTTCACTTTTTTTTCAAAACCAGGGCGTTTTTTCTTGACTTTTTTATCGGGATTTTGTAAAATATCTGCGTAATTTTTAAAAGTTGCGACATAAATAATTCGGCAAGTGCTAATTGCGTAATTAAAATAATTGACCCGATATTTGTGCCGCCATTATTTTGCGATAGAACCAAAGACGGGGAAAAACTATGAAAATTGAAGAAAAACAATGTGTTACGCTCGTTCGTGATTTTGTTCTCGACAAAATAAAAAACAAATCTGCGCGTCACGAACTTATCGATCTGGCGATAACGGAATGCTGGAATAACGATAAATATGATACAGAATTTATATCTTGGCTGCTCGATCGCGGATATAAATTCCTGCTTGAAGAGTTTGACGGCACTTTTCCCAAAGTCGAGACCGAACTTTTTCTCAGCCGTTTCAAGGAATTTGTCCGCAAAATCATTGAGAGAAATCAGTTCAGATACGGAAGTATCACGTTTTTCCCCTATCCGGAAAACGCTCTCTGGAAAAGCAACAACGATTCTCCTGACGGCGTCGTTTCATTCAAAACATCGGACGGGAAATGCTGCATTATGAAACAGGATCACGAATGCGGCGACATGTGTTGGGATGAAAAAATCGCCAGTTTTTTCACGCAGTTATTCGGTGACAAGGAGACTGCAGAAATGTTTCTGGGCGGACGCCTCGACACTGTCGGATATGATAAACTTATAAGGATCATGCGCGAAAAAATCGAATTCTACAAAGAAAAAACTCGTGAAGAACTTGAGGCCATGTCTGACGCCGAAGTCCCTGATTTCTTTGAAGAAACTTTCGGAAAGAACTATTTCAGATACTTCGATTTGGAAGGAAACGAGATCTCTTCGGATTCTCTGAATAAATACAAGGAGTTCTGGACGATCTACAAGCCGGCCGACGGCCGCTTTTTTTACCACATTGACGACGAGGATGACGAAGATGAAGATAAAGATAAAGAGTAAATGCATTGAAACCATCCGCGAATATATCTTCAGTAAAATCAAGGACAAAGAGGTGATCAGAGAACTTCTGGACATAACTCTTGCCGAATGCAGAGACTATCTGAGTGATTCCCTGCTTCTTCTGCTTCCCCGTTACTGCGATGCTACATGCAAAGGGTTGGATAGATCTTCAAAACTTTTTGTGGAACGCTTCAAAAAGAGTTTCCGCGAAATCATTAAGGATTTCTGGCAAAAATGCGATTCACTTCCCTTCATTCCCTACCCTGACAGCCCTCTTTGGAAAAAGGCTCTTGCCAAGGGGATCGCGCCATTCAAAACATCAGACGGAAAATGCTTCATCTGGAGAAAAAACGCAGAGATTCTCGTATCTTCCACTCCTTACCTTACATTCAGCGAAGGAAAATCTGTTTATGACGATGCCGAACTGAAGACTCTTCTGACGAAACTTTTCGGAGATGAGAAAATTGCGGAAATGTTCATTTTTAATTGCGAAAAAGAGAGCTCTTTTGATGAAGTTGTGAGGATCATGTGCGAAAAAATCGAATTCTATAAAGAAAAAACTCGTGAAGAACTTGAGGCTATGTCAGACAGCGAAGTATTTGATTTCTTTGAAGAAACTTTCGGAAAAGGCCATTTCAGATACTTTGATTTGAGCGGGAATGAGATCGCACCGGAATATCTTGATATATATCTGAAATTCTTCGTGATTTTCAGAGAATCCGACTATAACATATTCTATCCCGACTATCCCGAAGACGACGACATTCCCGAAGAGTGCCTGAAAATAATAGATAAAGAAATTGAAGACGAAATTTGCAGTTAAATGGAGAAAAAAAATGGCTATTGAAAATTTCAAAAAGTACCCGGCGCTAACCAAAAAAGAGCTCGAAAAATTGGAGTTTTATTGGATCGAGCAGGATCCGGTCAAAGACGAACTTATCGACGAATGCGGACAAATTACGATAACGATTCCGGAATTCGAATTGGATGCCGATATCGCTTTTTCCAATGTGTCAATGAAGATAATTCCCGGGATCATATATGATTTCAAAAATTATGTGAAATTTGAAGGCGTATATAATCACAAACACTATTCGATGTCTTTCAGATGTGAAGGCAATGATGTGGATTTTTTTCTTATTAAATTAAAAAACATGCATGGATTGGATAAGGCTTTTGATGACTATTGTGCATTGAATAACATTGATCCAAAAGAAGCGGATTTCCACGAGTTTCTTTCACAATGCTTTTCAAAAGTCATTTTTGATGAATATAAAATGCAGATACAGGGCAGCACTTTGGATATATTTAAGAAAAAATGGGATGAGTTAGAAACAGAGTATCGTCATGGAGGTATTGGTGCACACTTCGAATGTAATTATGTATTTTATTATAATTCAACCGATAAAAGGCTCCATGTTAAAAAAAGCTGTGACAAATCTGCAGGAATCAAAGGGTATATAACTGCATATTCTCACACTGTTTGGAACAGTGACGGTGAATGGGATTGCGAGGAATACGGTTTGGGTTATGCGGTTATTGATGTGTTTTTCAAAAACAAGCCCGTCAGAGAAGCGGATGACTATAAAAATTATCAAAAAGATGACCGAAATGACTGAAAAAATACCGTCGAATGACGAAATTATCGCGATGATCCCGTCAAAAACGATGCGGGAGTACCTGACAAAAATAAGAACATTAAAAAAGCTGCTGCTTTGGCTGATGTATAGAGTAGAAGGCTAATGCTGCAAAAACCGGCGAACCTAATCAAAGATTCCGCATAATTTCTTGAATCCACGATGAATCCAAGATTTCGAAACCGAAGCATTTTTTGCCTAAATCCTTGAGTGAAGCACCGATGTGGTAAAGAATTTTGTTATCAATTATCAAAAAACGGTCGTGGATTTTTTCTGTGTGCTTCAGCTCAAGTGTCGGATATTGTTCATTGAATTTCTGGATATCAAGAGGT
>CACZFE010000017.1 GCA_902780365.1 uncultured Spirochaetales bacterium | reverse complement strand
GAAAGAGGAAATCAGCCAGCTTTTCAACGTTCTTGCACAGTGCACACTGTTTGCAAACGAGGACTATGACCTTTCGACCCTGCTCTGGGACTACAACTTCACTAATATCGGCTACATCACCGAGGACGAGCTGATAAAACAGAACATCTCGATATCAAACGATTCTGAAAACACTTTCACCCCGTTTCTTGTCGAAGAACTCTCCTACGGTCTGGGTTTCGGCGGCATCGGAGAAATAGACAAGGAGGACGGAAAAGACGGATCGGGAAACTCTCCGCACGAAATGGCCAAATCCCCCGATTTCGAAACAACTGACTTTGAGAAATATTCCGATCTGATTCTGAAAGATGATATTCAAATAGATTTCAACGAGCGCAAGGAACTTCTCAACCAGCGGCTTTCGAACTACATCGTCGGTAAAATGGAGATGTTCAAATTCGACGAAGCCCTAAAAAGAAACAGCGATGCTTTTGTCGTAAACCGCTTTTTGAAAGAGCTTTCATCAAGACTCATGAGCAGTCAGGGAACAAAAGCCGGAAAAGAACTGCTCGACACCGCCGTTTCTCTTTGGGAAAAGCTGCTTCTCTTCGGCTCGATAAGCGGTGCGATACTCTTCATAACAACACTGAAAACCATAGCCGAACAGCTCAAAACGACTCATCCTGAATACTCGCAGAAAATAAAAGAAACATTTTCCGACCTCGAAAATGAAGAGTTTTTAAGCGATTTCTTCTTCTCTGTTGAAGATATTCCTGAAGAGGAACTTGCGGTAATCGGCGAATTTTTTGCCCTGATTCCTTCGAAAAAAATGGATTTTCTCCTTTCGAAGATCAACAGTATCGACTCCAAAGACACCCGTATAGCGGTAATAAAAAGTTGTGCAAAGTATCTTCCGATAAGCGACGAGCTCATCGCACTGACCAGACATTCAGACTGGAAAGTTGTCAGAAACGCCCTTGCTCTTATGAAAGACAAGAAAGATCCGCGAATCGTTCCTGCGATAAGGGCAACAGTTTCCCATCCGCAGAAACAAGCACGAATCGAGGCGCTCGCACTTCTCATGGAATTTTCAATCGAAGAGGCTCTCCCGGCACTTGAAAGGGCTGTTTTCTCGTCGGCAAGAGATGTCAGAAGTGCGGCGATTCAGAAAATTCTCGAACTCAAGGATGACATTGCGATAAAACCGATCGTAAACAGGCTTCTTCTTGTCCATAACCTCAAAAAACTTGATCCCGAAGAGGTCGATGAAATATTCAATATGATAATTTCGATGCGCAGATACGATCTTTTCGACCTTCTCGGACAGCACCTTCTGACCGAAGATCATGATGTAAGGCTCGCTGCGATCCAGGCGATACAGAAAGCTACGACCATGACCCATTTTTCAAAATTCATCGTCCGCGCCGCTGAAATAAGCTCGCTTGCAAAAATGAAACAGGATGAGCTTCAGGCTTTCTGCCGCCTCCTCAAACCAGAAATTTTCACGGAACTTTTTCCGGCTTCCGGCGGAATGCTTACGGCTTCGGGAAGCCTTTTCAACAAAACCGTAACTACAGCAAAAGAAGAGTTCTACAAAGCGATTTTCTACTACCGGAACAATCCTGAAGCGAGAAAATTCATTGACAGATCTCTCTCGGCCGGCAACAAGGAAACAGTAAAAATAGTCAATAAAATCAAGGATAAATACTTATGAGCGAAGAACAACAGAAAAATGTCATATCATCGGATTTCTTTGAAAATTCCGACCGTATAGAAAGAGCGAGGATGTATGATTTCACAGTCGCCTTCAATGCACTTGTGAAATCTCTCCGCCTTTACGGCCCTGGAAACGACACTGTCGAAAAGAACACCGAAAAGCTGAACGAAAACATAAAATTCCTGTTCACCACGGAAGCGTTTTTCGACTTCACTTTCAACGGCAACGACTTCATGCTTAACGATGTCAGAGTCAGGAGAAAAAAAGGCTCAAGCATCTCTTTCGAAGAGCTCGAGGATTTTTTCATCCACCTGCAGGTTGCGACTATGATCTTTCCGAAAGAGAGCGGAATCAGCGAAATCGTCGAATTTGTCCTCACAGGCCAGGAGGTAATGAAGTCAAATTCCAAACCTGATGTCGTTTTCAGCCGCTTCGAACAAAAACTTAGAAACAAAAACATAAAAATCCAGATAACACAGCGCGACAGTTCAGGCGGAGACGACCTCTTCAACATCCTGAACAAAAGCCAGCTTGCGCGTCTCACCTACCGCAATATGATCCTTGACCACTCGATGTTCAAGACAAAAATCAAGGAAAACCGTCCGATGCCGCTCAGAAAGGCTATGCGTAACATCCAGAACACTATCGATATGATGTGTGACGGTTCGGAAGATTCACAGGAATCGCATATTCTCGTTCTCGCCTCAATAAACAGCCTCCGCGGCAAAATGATTGCGACACACCTTACAAACACGGCGATACTCAGCATCGCAGCCGGAGTCCAGCTCGGCATAGACCGTTCGCTTCTTACAAGAATCGGCATGGCGGCATACTTTCACGACATCGACCTTCCTGAAGACTCCCGCGGAGAAGTCATCGAGCACTGTCAGAACGGATTCGCGGTTTTGAGCAGGCTCAATTCGCTCAACTTCGCAATGATGGAAGCTGCGATCACCGCCGGACTACACCACACGACCTACACTTTCGACTGCAAGCCTATCCCGCCCGAAAAACCGATAATGTCGACACCTTTGGGCGAACTGATAAAAGTATGCGACTACTACGACCTGGCGACACGCTGGTGGCCCGCAAGAAAAACAATGCCGATGAAACGCCCTGAAGCGATAGAACAGCTTTTCAAAATGGCAGATATGCGCTGTTTTGCCAAAGTCACCGTCAAAGCGCTTTTCAGTGCGCTTGGGATCTTCCCTCCCGGAACAGTGCTGCGCGTCATCGGCAAAAAACAGCTTGCGTGCTCGCTTGATGTTTTCAGAACGACAGGAAGAAAAGGCAAAGCGGCAATTCTCGACAGAAACATGAATTTTGTCGGGATCGAAACATTCTATCCGCATGAACTTCTTGAAATCCCGAAAGGACTCCATTTCAGACTTCCGCCGGAAACCGTCAAGGCGATGCTCGACTCGTTCAGCGAAGAAACTTCGAAATAATTACATCGTGACGCCGTAACGTTTTATCCGAAGAAACCGTATTTCAAGATAATATAAACAGCACGCAAGCCGTCTTTGGCTCCGATTTTTTTACCTTCATCGGATTTGCGCGGGTTATAGCTTATCGGCATTTCATCGATTTTTAGATCTTTAACGGAGCAGAGCTTCGCGACTTTCGCCGTGATTTCGGGCTCGATACCGAAGCGGTCTTCTTCGATGTTTATCTCTTTCAAAATCCCGCCTTTGAACATTTTGTAGCAGGTTTCCATGTCAGTGAGCTTCAAGCCTGTCAGAAGATTGGATAACGTCGTAAGTCCCGCATTCACGAAATAGTGAAATTTCCCTAGCGGACTTGTTTTTTTTCCCAAGAAACGGCTTCCGTAAAGGACATCGGCATCGTTTTTGACAGCATAGCCAAGCATTTTCAGCAGATCCTGCGGGTCATATTCCAGATCTGCGTCCTGAAATACGACATAATCGCCTGTCGCATTCGCCATTGCCGTTCTGACCGCCGCGCCCTTGCCCTGGTTATTTTCGTGATGAAATAATTTTATTTTGCCGCCAGATTTATATTTTTTTAATAAATTCAATGAGTTATCTTTTGAGCAATCATCGACAGCGATAACTTCGAGTTCATCGATCAAAGGCGATTTTTCAAGTTCAAGAACTTTTGCAAAAATCAAATCGAGTGTTTTTTCCTCGTTGTAAACCGGAATCAAAACCGAAAGTTTCATAAATCACCGATGTTCAAACAATCAAAAAAAGCGGCGCATTATAATATTTTTTGAGAAAATAAAAAGATTGCTGAGATCAAAACCGCCGGTATCTTTACTTTTCATGCCGAAACAAATAATATGCAACGTTTTTTCTGCCCGAGGAGGAAGAGATGTTTCTGAAAAACAGCAATAATATCGCTATAGTAACTGAAAATTCTGAAATTTCTTACAGCACGCTGCTCAAAACGTCCTCGCTTTTCTCTGATATACTCGGGAACCTCGACGGAAAAAGAGTAATAATCATCAGCGAGAACAGACCGGAATACATCTACACGTTTTACGCCGTCTGGAAATCAGGCGGGATCGTGGTTCCTGTCGATTTCATGAGCACTCCGGAAGAAATAGCCTACATCATAGACGACTGCGGACCGGATACTATCTGCTTTTCGGAAAAAGTGCGCGAAAATGTCGAAAAAGCAATTGCCGTTTCAGGCAAAAACGTGAGAAAACTCGTCTTCGAGGAAATACGCGGCGACATTTCCAAATACGAAGCGGCCGATTTCGATGTCGAAGACAAAGAAAAAACGTCACTTATAATCTACACTTCCGGCACGACCGGATCTCCGAAAGGTGTCATGCTTTCGTGCCGCAACATCATGGCGAATATGGATGCGCTTCAGGAATGCGGTTACTACACAAGCAGCGATATCGTCCTGATGATCCTTCCGCTGCACCACGTCTTTCCGCTTCTGGGAACGGTAGTCGCTCCGCTTTTAGGCGGCGGAAGAGCCGTTATCTGCCCTTCGCTCCAGGCTTCTGACATCGCAAAAATGATGGAAAAGAGCCATCCGACGATGATCCTTGCGGTTCCCAGATTCTACGAAATGCTGATGAAAGGAATAATGCAGAAAATAAACTCAGGATTCATTACGAAAGCGATATTCAAAATCGCAAAAATCGCGAACAGCACCACTTTTTCAAAGATAATTTTTAAATCTGTCGCGAAAAAGTTCGGCGGAAACATGAAACACTTCATCTGCGGCGGCGCGAAACTCGATCCAGAGGTATGGAACTGCTTCAAAGTGCTCGGATTCACTATAGGCGACGGCTACGGAATGACCGAAGCAAGCCCGATGATAACTTTCCCGCGTCCCGGCAAAGGCAAGGCGGGATGCGTCGGGACCGAACTCGCGAAAGGAACAGTCAAAATCGTTGACGGCGAGATCGTTGCGACCGGTAAAAACATTATGAAAGGCTACTACAACCGCCCCGAAGAAACTGCCGAAGTTCTGCGTGACGGCTGGCTCTACACAGGCGATCTCGGCCATTTCGACAAAGACGGCAACCTCTGCATAACGGGCAGAAAAAAAGAGATAATAATCCTTGGAAACGGCAAAAACGTAAATCCGACCGAAATAGAGCAGGATATCGAAAGAAGCGATGCTTTGATCAAAGAGATCGCAGTGATAGCAAAAAACGGAGTCCTCTGCGCCATAATCAGGCCTGATGAAAAAATACTTGCCCAGCGGCAGATCCCGAATCTGGAGGAATATATCCGCTGGGAAATAATCGACAAATACAATTCAACTGCATCTCATCACAAAAAAATACTTGATTTCACGCTGACGAACCAGCCTCTGCCGAGAACAAGACTCGAAAAAATACAGCGTTTCAAACTTGACGATTTTTTGAAGCACAAGGATGAAAAACGGGCCGAAGTCGAGATCCCCGACACCAAAGAATACGCGAAGATCTCAGAATATATTAAAAAAACAAGCGAAAAAGAGGTCTTCCCCGACGACCACATCGAAATCGACCTCGGACTCGACTCTCTCGACAAAATAGAACTTGCGTCGTTCATAAATTCCGAGTTCGGCATAAAAATCAGCGAAACCGACATCCAGAATCTTGCGACAGTGCGCAAAATCGCCGATTTCACGACAGAACGCGGCAGCAGAAAAACCGACAACGCGAAACAGGACTGGAAAACCGTTCTCAAGGAAAACCTCGACAAAATAGAACTCCCGAGGAGCGCGTTCTACCACAGACTTCTCAGATTCTACCTTGTGAGCGCAGTCAGAACATTCTTCAAAGTCCGTTTTTACGGCGCGGGGAACATCCCGAAAGGACCAGTGATCTTCGCTGCAAACCACCAGAGCGTGGTCGATGCCCTTTTCGTACTGGCTAAAATCCCGGCGAAAGAGTTCAAAAGGACCTACTGCTTCGCCAAAGGAAAGCACTTCAAGCAATGGTGGCGCAGATATATGGCGAAACGCAACAACATCATAATCATGCGTGAGGACGAGGAGATCGTCGATTCGATAAAACGGATGGCCTCGGTCCTCAAAAAAGGGCGCAACGTCCTGATCTTCCCGGAAGGGACACGCAGCCGCGACGGAAGCCTCAGCGAATTCAAGCAGACTTTCACCCTTCTCGCCTGCGAAATCAACGTTCCTGTCATTCCGGTAGCGATCGACGGAGCTTTCGAAGCGTTCCCGAGAAACAGAAAATTCCCCCATCCTTTCAAAAGAATCAATGTCACCTATCTTCCGCCGATAAGCCCTGAAGGAAAAACAAGGGAAGAACTCGCCTTAGCCGTAAAAGAGGCGATAGAAGCAAAAATCAGGAAATAATTCTTACCCGTAGATAAATCCTCTTCTTCCGTCGATCGTGAGTGTGCTGAGAACTTTTCTTGTATCGCCGCCGAAGGTGAAGGTTTTGTTGATCTCGTCAAGGACGAGCGACTTGCAGTTGACGACTCCGATCTTGCCGAGTCTGACTGCCGTTACAGCCGCGTGAGATGTTGCTCCGCCGCGGGAAGTGAGAAGCCCGTCGGCTTCGAAAATCATGTCGATATCGTCGCTGACCGTGTCGGGACGCATAACGATGATCTTTTCGCCCGGATAGAGCTGTTTGCACTTTTCGATATCCTCCATCGAGAAGACGACTCTGCCTGTGAGGACGTTGTTGCCGATACCTGTTCCCTCGCCTATCACCGTAAGATTGTCAGGAACAAGCTCTTCCTGCATGAGGTCGTTCTGGTGGTAGGAGCGGATCTGGAGTATGTGAAGGTCTTTTTTCTTCGATGTTTCGAAGGTGAACTCTATCTCCTGATGACCGAAACCGCGCTTATTGATGAGTTCGTTGGAAATTTCATTAAGCGTCGAATATATTTCAGGGAAATCTTTTTCCATACTGATTTCCGGAGCATTTTTCATGTTGTTCCTCTGCTTTTCAGAAACAGGATATGGATGCACTAGACCGCCGACGATATCCTCGCCCTGAGAACACATTACGAAATCACCGTAAAGGCAGACTTTTCTTCCGCGTCCGTTGGGCTCACGGGTGAAAACAACGCCAGTTCCGGAGTCGTAGTTGATGTTTCCGAGCACCATTTTCTGAACGATAACAGCGGTTCCCCACTCGCTTGCGATGTGGAGCTTGTCGCGGTAAACCAAGGCTCGGCGCGAGTTCCACGAATCGAAGACCGCCTGAATCGAAGTGAAAAGCTGTTTGTGGAGATTCTGCTCGAAGACAACGTTCTGGCTTTTCAGGATCTTCATGTATTCACGGGCTATTTCCTTCATTACTTCAGGTTTGAAACCGATCTTCTTCTCTACCCCGTAAACTTTCTTGAAATCAGCGATGACTTTGTCGAAAAGGTCTCTGTCGATACCGAAATTCATGCCCCAGGTCTGGATCAGACGGCGGTAGCAGTCCCAGGAAGTCCAGCCGTAGTTTTCCTTTTTGGCAAGCTGTTCGACAAATTCGTCGTTCATTCCGACATTGAGGAAAGTGTTCATCGCGCCGGGCATCGACATCGCCGAGCCGCTTCTGACCGAAAGCATGAGCGGATTGTTCGGATTTCCGTACTGAAGTCCTGTTTTTTCCTCAAGAACCCCCAGAGCGTCGGAAATCGTGGTGTATATCTCCTTTTCGATCTCGGGGTGCTTCATCAAAGCCTCGCGACGCCTGAAAAGCTCGGTCGTGAGGATGAAACCGTGCGGAACGGGCATTCCGTACGACTTGATCTTTTTCAGGAAATAACCTTTCGCGCCGAAGAAGACCTGGTTGTCGAGTTCATCATCCTTTTTGTCGATTTCGGAAATTATCGACTTGCGCTTATATGTCATGATCATGTGAATGTCTTCCTGCGTCAGACTCTTCGGAATGCCGTGCAGGATCGAAAGAAGGTAGTTTATCAGACTGTCGATCTGCTGCATGAGGAACGACGATGAAATGATGTCGCGGTAGAATTCCTCGCTTTTTTTGTGGATGATCTTCTCTTTATCCTTTTCCGATGAAACGGTGAGATTGTGCTTTTCGATATACTGTTCGAGGACGATTTTTAGGTTCGAATCGTGGATCCCGAGGAAATAGTCGTAAACGATCTTGCTCAGATCCTCAGCAAAGAACTCGAAAATATTGGTGTACTGGTGCAGCGAGAAACTTGAGGAAACAAGACTGTATTCCAGCATTTTGAGGTCGGAATTGAAACTTTCGCTCGTGATACCGCCGAGCTCCAGGCCTTCTCTGAAAAGTTCGAGTATCTCGCAGGTTTCTCTCAGGTTGTCGGCTGAAACATAAGGAAGTTTGGTCGTGGAGACAAGCTTTTCGACCATCGTGGAAACGAGCTGCTCCATTCTGTAGATCATACCTAAAGCCTCGAATTTAGGCTCGCGGTATTCGCCGTACATCGAAGGAATTCCTATCGCGATGTGGCGTTTGTAGTAGATGTTTTCGACTCCTTCGGTCTGTTCTTCCGAAAGAACTGTCTTTTTGAGCGCAGACATGATTTTGAATGCGATCCTGACCGAGTTTTTCCAGTCCTTGGCATTCATCGCAGCTTCGAACTCGTCTATTGTCGCCTGATGTATGTATGTGATTTTTTTAAGTTTTTTAGCTATATCACCGGGATTGAGGTAATACTTTTCTTTAAGAAGAAGATAAATTGTGAAAAGATATCCCACTTTCTTCTGCTCAACCTCGTGCCCGGCTCCGAAATCGGCGATTATTTTCTCGACTTCCGCAGGTTTCATCGTGAACAGCGTTTCGTAGTCGCCGCCGGCTTTGTTTGTGACGAAGCGTGCGACTTCGTGCAAACCTTCATACATCTCGCCGGCTGGTTCGAGAGTTTCGTAGATTTCATCCGGAATTTTGTTTTTGAGATGCTCTTTTTTGCCGGTGAGCCAGAAAATGAAGACGTCTTTCGCAAGCTGGATGTGGGTATTGTTGCTCTCGGCGTGGATCTGCTTTCTCAAAAAGTGTGTAAGGAGATCTTTTCTGTGGCAGATCTCATCGATCGCGGTCGAAATTTTGCGAAGTTCGCCTTCCGCTCCGATTTCGTTGAAGTAAACCGGGAAAAGAACTGCGATCTGACGCGCGATGTGGTATGCCGGCGCGATCTGGCTGTTGAGGAACTTCGTGACATCGCTCTGGAAAAGGTCGGTATCGGAAATGAAAACGCCGCCGATCCTGAGGTTTACGAGCAGAGCCGAGAGAAGTTTCGTGCTTTTCGAGGGGTTTACTTCGATTATTTCAAGCCAAGTCCTGATGTTTTTGACGTGGTTTTTGTCGACGATCATCTGCCAGTCGGAGTTGACGCCCTTGAGCTCGGGATAAACAAATCCGAAGCGGATCACTGCATCGAAAAAGTGGTCGCAGATCTCTGCGCTGCCCCGTTTCAAGATCTCTTTTCCCAAAGTTTTAACGCAGTCGAGGATCGCGCTCTGGAAAAGCTCGCGGACCGGTTTGAAGAAGTCGAACATGCGTGAAATGAAGCGTTTCGCCTCGCCGGCATCGTCGATCGAAACTATTTTCAAAGTTCTGTTGAGGTCGAAAAGAAGGTATTCGCGCAGACTTTCCATCGAAGAGAAGTCGAGAAGGTAGAAAATGTAGTAGATTTTGCATATCGGCGTCGGGATGAAGTCGATCGTGTTACGGAATCTGTCGGTAAAAAAAGTGTAGTCCGGAAGTTTGAAGAAATCCTCGCACTTTTCAGCCTTTTCTATCCCCTCCTCGCACTCTGTGAAAAGCTCTGGCGGGAACTGCGAAAGGATCGCGTTTTCGATCTCAAGAGCCTCGTCGCCGTGCTCTATTTTCCTGTTTTCAAGCCAGTCGGCAAAAGACTGGACGTTTTTCCAATAGCCGAGATTTATCTTCATGACACGCTTGAGCATTTTGAAGATCCTCTCGCTGAAACGCGCGTCTTTGCAGATCTCCGCGACATATTTCTTGAGCGAGCTCGAAGCCTCCATCAGACCTTCGTTGCCGTCAGCGAGGACCGTGTCGGCGATATCGAGATAGGAATTGAAAACTTCGTCTGAAATTTTGTTGCTCTGAAGGATCTTGTAAAGGAGTTCGAGAACGTTGAAAATCGTCTGGCGGAGCCTGTTGCGCTGCGGGATATCAAGCTTCTGCGAAAAGATCTGCATGAAGTATCCGCCAAGCATTTTGAAGAGTTCGCTACTTTCCGGAAGTTCCGCAAAAACCCACATGTTTTCAAGCGTTATCCAGCGGTAAGCCTCAATAACTTCGGTAAAATTGGGAAACGGATGGTTGAGTTCGAGAAAGAAAGTTCTCATCCTTTTTTCAAGGAGCGGATGTTTTTCAACAGCGCCGAGAATGAATTTTTCCTGCTCCGAAAACTCGTAAGAAGCGACAAAAGTTTCCGCAAGATTGACTTTCAAAGCCTCAGAAGTCTTTATAACGCCTGACATAGGAACCTCCAGAATATAAAAATTTCTTAAAAGTTTAAAAAACAATAAAGCGCGCCTTTATAGCACGAATTTATAAAAAAGTTATATTTTTACTTTAGAAAACTGCGTCCTATAATGATTGTTTTCAATTCGTCGATCGCAGGCAGATGCCAGTCTGAATATCCGCATGCATTAGATTCCTTCAATTCTTTGCAGTGTTCGATCGCACTTTCCCAATCCATCGGGATAAACGAAATTTTCACCAACTTCTGCATTTTTGCTCAAGAAGTAAAAGCACCTGAAATCACAGCTGAAATAGCACAAGGTTAACGGTTTTCCATGAATTTTTCGGCGAAATTTAACGGTTTTCCAATAAATGAGTGATAAGTAGAAGAAGGAGTTTTTTCATCGGCATTCTCCATCCGAGAAATTCCAGGTATAACCTTCAATACATCCGCATTTTCGACCGAGATATTCGTTTATTTCGCATGTTCCGTCGGAATTTTCGATATTTTCGCATGGATCAGAAATACACAAATTTTCGTAGCACATATCATAAAACGGCAACCACACATATCCGTCGATACAGCCGCACACATAACCGTGTTCTGTGTCATCGGAACAGTGTCCGTCGCTGTTTTCTTTGTCGGCACACGGATCGGAGTCACATTTTTTAGAGCAAGTGTGCTTTTCTGAGTTCCAGTAGTAAAGCTCAACGCAGCCGCAGTAGAATTCCCCTTTTTCGTCTTCGTAGCATTGTTGGTCGGTATGTGATGCATCGTATATGCACGGGTTTCTTCCTTCGCAGGTTCGGATGCATCTCTTTTCATCGGAACTCCAGAACGAATTTTCCGAACATTCGCAGAAATAGCCGTTAGTTTCTTTTGAGCTTATAATGCAGTTTCCGGTTATGTAATACATCTCTTTGCATGGGTTCGGTTCGCACGGGTTTTCTTTCACGCAGGTTTCACCGTTCCATATTTCGCCTTTGGGACAGGGATTGTCGGTGACACAGCGCGTATGGAAGGCATCTGTTTTGTCTTTGTGGACGTCAAGATGAAGACCTCCCAGACAGTCTTTGTACTGGACTACCCATGCTTCTTTCGGATTGTTGTGCAATGATGTGGATGACCATTGATATTTTGCCGGATAGTAGGAGTGATCATAACCCGTCCAATAATCGACCTTATATGAGCCGCATGGAGAAAAATACTTGATCAGCTCATTTTTGTTCGGAAGTCTCCAGTTGGAAAGTCCTCCAAGTTTCAGATTCTTGCAGTATTTAAGTGCATTCTGCCATCCGTAGGATTTTGTTCCTGCCTGCCAGATCAAAGTTCCTTGTGAATCGAAAGTTATGTCGGCATTTTTCCCGTTACTGCCTACAAAGATATCAAATGTAACGTCGGCTAATCTTTCCCCTCTGACGCAGCGGACATAAGCATTCATGGGCGAAGATGAATACCACGACATACCGATAGAAAAATCAACTCTCCAATACATTGCTGTATAATCCATCTGCCAGGGATCGTGCGGTCCTCCTGAAGTTGATACAGAATAGCTCCATGACGAAGTCCAGAAATTTGCAGATGGTGTATTCGGGAAATATGCGGTATCTATCGCAGGAGTGGCTTTTCCGTTGTCAACGATCGTCTGAAGTTCCAGTATTGTGGGAAGCCGCCAGTCGTTGTGACTGCCGTAAATGAGATCTTCGCAGTAATTTTCCGAGTATGAGGAAAATGTCTGCTGCCATTCAAGACCTGTATTGTTGTCAATGACTGTTTTTTCGTTTTCAACCGAATCATCTATCGAGAAATTATGCGGTGCGCAGTATCCGAGATCGGCATAGTATGCATCCTGCCCGAAGAAGTCTTCTCCTTGTGCAGGGAAGTCGATCTCCTCTTCCGTGTTATAACATTTTGTCTGGCCGGTGCAGATGTTTGCGGTATCCGGCTTTCTTTCAATGCAGCCTTTGTTCTGTCCCCACCACCAGTAACCTTCATCACAATCACATCTGAACGTGAAAGCGTTATCTGTTCTGCATTTTCCTGCACCGTGCTCAAACTGACTGCAGGAAACTCCGTCACACGGATTAACGCATTTTTCACCATCCCAGAAATAACCGTCAATGCAGACGCATTCATGCGTGTCGATATCAGGAGCCTTGCATTCTCCGGTTGAATTTTTGTCATCCATGCACAGGTTAGGGTTGCACTGCGAAACGCATTTTTCTCCGTTCCAGAAATATTTTTCTACACAACCGCACGAATATTTTTCCAAATGAACAGTTGTGCAAATACCGTTTGAATGTTCATCGTTGTTGCACGGATTGCCAACACAGCCTGAATCTTTAATGCATTTTTCGCCGTTCCACCAGTAGTTTTTCTTACACGGTTCGTTTCGGACGCACAGCGCATAATAGTAAAAACCGGTATCCTGTTGTTTCAGTGCTCTGTCGTTTCTTCCTGTATCAAATGAGATGTTTTTGAATGACTTACTGAAATCTCCCCATGTATAGCGGTATGTCGTAGATGAAATCATATCTTTGGCAAAACTGCTGTCCGCATCAGGAAAAGCTGTCGCCGGATTTGATTTTCCGTGATCCGTAATCGAGATAAGTTCGTGTATGTTGGGGATTCTCCAGTCTGAAAATCCGGCATAGTCAAGGTTCTCGCAGTAGGCAAGCGAATCCTTCCACGATGAGGCTTTTACGGGTTTTTCTATCCATGCAAGACCGCTGTCCATATCGCGAACTATTTTATCTCCGGCTATTTCAAAAACCTTGAACACGGGTTCTGCCGGACTTTGTTCCCTTACGCAGCGGACATAAAACGAGCCGGTTTTTGACCATGTCCTGATGGTTATCTCTTCTCCGTTGTTGTAAAGTCCCCATGCTTCAGTATTGTCAGAATGCTCAGGTGTCCCGCTCCAAAAATTTCTGTCGGTATCAAGCATATTGAGAGACAAAGTTGAGAAAAGCATCTCTTTCGGTTTCGGAAGCCGCCAGTCGTCATGCCCGCCGTATTCCAGATTTTCGCAGTATTCAACTGCTTCTTCCCAAGTGTATTTTGATTCAGAACTTTTTCTCATCCATTCGATTTTAAGATTCTCGTCCTTGACTGTTTCCTCATTTTTAACTGATTTGTCGATTTTAAAACTACTTTTCGTACAGTAACCAAGAGCCGCATACTGCGGATCCTGCCCGTAGAAATCCTCACCGGGTTCCGGGCATTCGATCTCTCCCGAATTGGCGCAACACTGCGTCTGACCAGTGCAGATATTTGCGTAAGTCGTTTTTTTGCAGCCTGGATTTGCCCAGAAGTAACCTTCGTTGCAGCCGCATTTGAATTTTTCATTTGAGATGCCGGTATATTTGCCGTTGGAGTTCATAATAAAGCTGCACGGATTTCCCTCATCTATTTTGTCTTCATTTTCATCATCTTCATCATTTTCTTCCTCGTCATCCGCTTCTTCATATTCATCCGGCTCAACTGCATCTTCGTCATTGATGCCGTCTTCATCCGGCATTAAATCCGCATCGTTTTCCGCTTTTTTAGAGCCGCTGCACGAAACGACTAAAAATATCAGAGCGATAAGGAAAAGAATGAGTTTTTTCATGAGTTACTCCTGAGACGACAAATAAAAAACGTTATATTTTAGGAATTTTGAAAATAAATTCAATAAAATACGTCATGATCGGCGGTGATGAAAAGCTTATAATCAGGGTGTTTGAGGTATAGCTA
>CACZFE010000016.1 GCA_902780365.1 uncultured Spirochaetales bacterium | reverse complement strand
CCTATTCCTATTCCTGAAAGTTTCTCCGGCGAAATGCCAGCTTCTTTGCAGGAAATCTCAAGTGATTTTGCGATGTTGCCCATGACGACCGGAACTCCGCGCGCTGCCTCTGTCGGGATTTTCGTCTTTGCTAAAACATTTCTTTCTTTGTCTTCGACGACTGTCAGGATTTTAGTTCCGCCGAGGTCGATCCCTGCGTAAAAACCTTTATTATTTTCGTTTTTCATGACTTCTCCAAAAATCAAAATCCGTTTATTGTAGCCGGTTTTTCCAAAAAAGCGAGAGGCGTTTTTTGTCTCAGGCGATCGCGAAGCCGAGTTCCGCAGAGCAGACAGTTTCGCCGTTGATCTCGGCGCGGGCCGAGCCTTTGCCGATATTGTGCCTGAACGAAATGAGTTCGACATAAAGTTCCAGAGTGTCGCCGGGAAGGACTTTTCTGCGGAATTTCGCGTTGTCGATAGAGGTGAAATAGACTTTTTTGCCGTGGTATTTCTCTGTGCTGAGAATAAGGAAAGCCCCGAGCTGCGCCATCGATTCGATGATGAGAACTCCCGGCATCACCGGCTCGTCAGGGAAGTGCCCGCGGAAAAAATCTTCGTTCCCTGTCAGGGTTTTAGTGCCTTTCGCCGATTTTTCAGGCTCGACTATTTCGGCGCAGTCGATCATGAGGAACGGGTTACGGTGCGGGATGATTTTTGTGTGTCGGCACCTTTTTCAAGAAGGTCTTTCACGACGTCTCCAAGTCCCATGTGGACAGCGTAGATCAGCGCCGTTTTCCCTGCATCGTCTGTGATATTGAGATCCTGGCGGAATTTGCTTATCGAGCGGATGAAACGTCTCTCCTTCGTGAGGATCGCGATCATGAGAGCTGTACGGCCTTTCGCGTATTTGAAGTTGAAGTCGCCGAGAGCGCCGTTTTTGAGGAGCTCTTCAGCTAATTTTATCTTATTCGAGGCGATGCAGTACATCAGTATTGTGTAACCTTTGCTGTTTTTGAAGTTGACGTCAGCGTTGCTTTCAAGCAGAAGTTTGAGCATCGCCTTGTCGTTGTTTCTTATCGCGACGAAAAGCGGCGGCTCGCCTGATTCGTTCTTGAGGTTGGGGTCGATCCCTTTTTTGAGGAGAGCGCGCGCTTTCGAAATATTTCCGGTTTCGACTGCGATTATAAAATCGTGCGGCTGGGTCTCGTACTGCCCAAGCATTTTGATTATCTGCTTGTTTCTGCCCGCCATCGCGTAATTCAGCGCGTTCATGCCTTTGCTGTCGGTATCGAGTGGGTTCGCTTTTGCCTTGAGAGCTCTGTTAACGAGGTCGAGATCACCCGCTTCGGCTGCGTACATGAGGACGTTCTTGCCGGTTTTGTCCTTTGCGGTGAGCGATGCTCTGTAGTTGAGGAGAAGATTTGTGACTTTTTTGTTTTTGTTCGAGATCGAGTGCATGAGTGCTGTTTTTCCGTCAGGTCCCGCGATGTTGATTTTGACACCGTTCCTCAAAAAAACATCGATCAGATTGATGTTTCCGCCGCTTACCGCGGTGATAAAGTAAGGCCACTCGTCATCGTCGAAACCGTTCACGTTGGCACCCGCTTTTACGGCGTTGCGCGCCTTTTCGACATTCATCGCCTGAACAGCGAAAAACAGTTTGTTGTCAGCCTGTTGATCGGCAAAAAGAGCCGTCCCGAAAGCAAAAAGAATGAAAAATGAAAGAAAAAATCTTTTCACAGCAAGACCCCGCAAGAACATTCAAACAGCAACGGCGGAGTATATGAAAAACTGAATTTCACGCAAATTTATTGTGATATGAATTGTTCCGCTGAGTTGGGAGAGCTTTCAGCAGTACATATTGGGAGTGTGCCGCTTAAAACTCTTCTTCAGGAGGGCACTGCAGATCGATCCTTTCGATGCAGTACCATTTGACACCGTTTTCATCCTCTTCTTCGCAGATGCACCATTCGAGTTCGTCGCCGTCGGGACAGTCCCAATATCTTGTTTCGTTGAGTCCGTTCGGGTCGCAATCATCATAACAGCTCATAGTCCCGAAGGCTTCATAGGGTTTCCAGCCCTCTTCCGAACAGACCAGAGCGCTGCATTCATTGGGGATGATATCGCCTTCTGTGTATATTCTGCCGCCGTCGTCTTCGCACTGTGCCGGGATCCTGTCGTCCTCAGGTTTGACAGTGTCCGGATCGACGATTTCGATCTCGATTCTGACATGTTTTCTGATTTCGCGGCCGTCTTCTGCTGTCTCGGACCATGAGAAAGAACCTTGATAATCAAAAAAATAAGTCGTAAAACCAGCTTTACCGTCAGCACTTTGTGAGAACAAGACCTCATCCCCCCAATCGTTCTGATAAGCTACAGTTTTGAACATGTCGTTGTCGGTCGAAAAATAGATCTCAGGGCAGGGAGTTGCACAGTCGGTATGTTCATTGTCGCCGTCATAATATATATTGCATCCTGAAAGCTTAGAAATTTTGATCTTTTCCGGAATAATATCAGGACATTTGACTCGTTTGTAATTGTCGTGTTCGTCTTTTTCGTAAAAATCGTAGCACTTTTTTTTGTTAAAGACTAACTCGTATTTCTGCAATCCGGCGACTATATTTGCGATATCTTCCTGACTTGAATTTTTGTAACAGGTCGCAGCGGCGAGTTTTTTAACGCAAGTGTTAGCAGCATCTTTAGTGAACGAGTTAGTGCCATAGGACTTAGTGACAGTACATGAACCGTTGTTGCATCCAGAAAACATAAAAACCGTAAGAAAGACAACCAGGATCAGAAACAATTTTTTACACATTTCAGCCTCCAAGAAACGAAAAATAAACAAAAAATGATACACTTTTTTAAAAATTATGCAAGAGTGAAAATATTAGTTTCCGATAACCTTGCAATTTCAATTTTAGTAGGTATTTTGCGCGCGTTAAAAGGTTTTTTAGGAACTGAATTTGTATAGGAGAAAATTATGAGCAGAAAAATCAATCACATCGGTATCGCTGTCAACAGCATTGACGCGTTCGTAAAAATTTACCGCGACGTTCTCGGCCTTGAATATGCAGGCGAGGAAATCGTCGAGGATCAGAAAGTAAAAGTCGCTTTTTTCAACATCGGTGAAAGCAGGATCGAGCTTCTGGAGCCGACTTCCCCCGAAAGTTCGGTTGCTAAATTCCTTGAGAAGAAGGGCGAAGGTCTCCATCACCTTGCAGTCAGCAGCGACAATGTAGAGGCAGATATCGCGAAGACCAAGGAAAAAGGTCTCAGAATGATAGACGAAGTTCCGCGCGGCGGCGCTCACCATACGAAAATCGCTTTCGTTCATCCGAAAGAGACGAAAGTTCTTATTGAATACACCGAAGAAACTCATCATTAGTTCATAGATTGTGATTTTTTAGGAGGAAAGAATGGCAACAATCGAAGAAAAACTGGCTGCTCTCAGAGCCAAAAAAGAGAAGGGAAAGCTCGGCGGCGGCGAAAAGAGGATCGAAGCTCAGCATGCGAAAGGCAAGCTCACGGCACGCGAAAGGATCGCTAAACTTCTTGACGGCGGCAGCTTCGAGGAGATCGACGCTCTCCGCTGCGCAAACGGCGCAAATGCTGCTATCGGCGACGGCGTAGTTACCGGTTACGGCACGATCGACGGAAGAAAAGTTTTCGTTTTCGCACAGGATTTCACGGTAGCAGGCGGCTCGCTCGGCAAAATCGTCGGCGAAAAGATCTGCAAAGTTCTCGACCTTGCAATGAAAGTCGGAGCTCCTGTTGTCGGTCTCAACGATTCCGGCGGCGCAAACATTCCTGAAGGCGTTCATGCCCTTGACGGTTACGGCGAGATCTTCAAGAGAAACACTCTTGCAAGCGGCGTTATCCCGCAGATCTCGGCTGTTTACGGCCCGTGCGCAGGCGGCGCTGTTTACTCTCCGGCACTTACCGACTTCGTTTTCATGACAGATACGAATTCATACATGTTCCTTACCGGCCCGAAAGTCGTAAAGACCGTTACACACGAAGATGTTTCGGTCGAAGACCTTGGCGGCGCGGCAGTCCACATGACAAAATCGGGTGTCGCACACTTCTCCCACGCTACGGAAGAAGAGAGCATCGCTGCTATCAGACAGCTTTTGTCATACCTTCCGTCGAACAACGCTGAAGAGCCCCCGATGGTAGAGCCGACCGATCCTTTCGACAGAATGGAAGAAGCTCTCAACCAGATCATCCCAGAGAACCCGAACAAAGGATACGACATGAAGCAGGTCATCGCTATGGTCGTTGACAACAGCGAGTTCTTCGAAGTCATGCCGCAGTATGCGACCAACATGATCGTCGGTTTTGCAAGACTCAACGGCAGAACAGTCGGTATCGTCGGCAACCAGCCGAACGTTCTTGCAGGATGCCTTGACATCAACGCTTCCGACAAAGCTGCAAGATTCGTCCGCTTCTGCGATGCTTTCAACGTTCCGATAATCACTTTCGTCGACACTCCCGGATTCCTTCCGGGCACAGGCCAGGAATACGGCGGCGTCATCAGACACGGCGCGAAGATGCTGTTCGCATACAGCGAAGCGACAGTTCCGAAGATCACGGTCGTTACCAGAAAATCGACGGGCGGCGCTTACCTCGCTATGGCTTCGAAAAACCTCAGATGCGATATGAACTACGCTTGGCCGACCGCTCAGATCGCGGTTATGGGCGCTAAGGGCGCAGTAGAAATCATCATGAGAAAAGAACTCGAAGCAGCTGAAGACAAGGCGAAATTCCTCGCTGAGCAGGAAGAGCTTTACAACGAAAACGTTGCAAATCCCTACATCGCTGCACAGCACGGATACATTGACGACATTTTCGAGCCGAAGACGACGAGACCGCGTCTTATCAAGGCTCTCGAAATGCTCATCACGAAGAACGACGACCTTCCGGCTAAGAAACACGGCAACATTCCGCTGTAGGAGGAACGATGATTCAGCACATAAGTTTAATTCAGTCCGCGGTCGCTGCGTTTTCGGCCGACCTGACGAAGTCCGACTGGGCTGTAATCAAGGCGCTTCCGTTTATCGGGATCGGAGTCGTTCTGAGCGGTCTGGCAATACTTGCGATAGTTCTTTCGCAGTTTTACAGATTTGCCGGCAAAGACGCGAAACCGGCTCCGGCTGCGGCTCCTGCACCGGCACCTGCTGCTCCCAAAAAGGAAGAAGCACCTGTTACGGAAGAGAGCGAGCTCGAGCAGATCGCAGCTATGATCGGCCTTTCGATCTACATGACCGAAAGTTCCGACAAGGTATATCTCACCGAGACGAAGCAGTATTACAACAACAATCCGTGGACAAGCGAAAGTTTGGCAAAACAGTCCCGCCGTTTCAAAAGATGGCAGGCAGTAAAAAAATAGTGAGGAGACGAGATGAAAAAGTATGAACTTACGATAAAAGGAAAAAAATTCGATGTCGAAGTCAAAGATTTCGGCGGCGCGACGGCTAAAGTCGCTGTAAACGGCAACGAATACGATGTCGACATTACCTACAAAGGCGGTGAACCTGTTGCGTTCACTCCTGCTGCACCGAGACCTGCTGCTGCAAGACCCGCTGCCGCTGCTGCTCCTGCTGCCGCTGCTCCGGCTGCTGCACCTGCAGGCGATGTAAGCGGAAACAACGTTGTTGCTCCGATGCCCGGACTTATCATGAAAGTCCTCGTTAAAGTCGGCGACACCGTAACCGCAGGACAGAAAGTCATGACTATGGAAGCTATGAAGATGGAAAACGACATCAACTCCGGAACTGCGGGAACAGTAAAGGCCGTTCTCGTCAAGGAAGGCGACAATGTCAAGGAACACCAGCCGCTTGTAACAATTGGTTAAGAGGCTAAAATGAAGAAAAGTATAATTTTAATTCTTGCTCTTTTCCTGAGCTTCCTTCTTTTTGCCCAGGAAGAGACTCAGCCTGAAGAGGCGGCTCCGCAGCAGGAAGCGCATGCAGCTCAGGCGCCTCAGGCACAGCCGGAACCTCAGCCGGTTGCAGTTAAAACCGCTGTTCCGGTCAAGGCTCAGAGCGTGAACTCTGTTTTTACCGGAAGCAAAGAGAACGAATCCCTTGTAAAACTCGAGATTGAATACAAACTTCTCGACAACACTCCGCAGAAAAAGATCGAATATGCCGCTATCGTTTCGAACAACGTTGTAGAAGGAACTCCCGAATACAAGACCATTGCTGAACACCGTGACGAAAGCACGATCGGTAACTACCTTATGATCACAGGTCTTGAGGCGATCCTTCCGAACCAGAAGGAACAGAAGGATTCAAAACTTGCGGCGGTAGATCTTGATTCGTTCAATCCGGAAAGCCAGGACTACAAAGTAACTGCGATCTTTCCGAACGGCGAAAGAAAGGAATACAAACATTCCGACCTTCTTCTTGCCGACAACGGTGTTGCTTTCATCAACTTCAAGGAAGATCCGGAACTTTTCCCGGTAATGCTGAACGGCGAGTCGGCGCGCGACGTAACTCTCAACCGCACGCTCTACATCAAAAACTTCGGCAAAACCTATGAAGTAACTCCGCTTTTCATCAATTTCTCGCTCCGTTCGTCCGGAACGATGGAATATTACCTTCAGAAGAACAGAAGCTTCATCGCCCGTTTCTTCAACACCACGGCTGTCGCTCACATCACGATAGGAAACCTGATAATGATGCTCGTTGCCTTCATTTTCATTTTCCTCGCGATCGCTAAAGACTATGAGCCGCTTCTTCTTCTCCCGATCGGTTTCGGTATCCTTATCGGAAACATTCCGACCGCGGCAGGAGTGCAAATCGGCGTCTACGATCCGGGTTCAGTTCTCAACTATCTCTACTTCGGAGTTCTGAAAGGTATTTATCCGCCGCTTATTTTCCTTGGAATAGGCGCGATGACCGACTTCTCCTACATGATCGCCAACCCGAGACTTATCCTTATCGGAGGCGGTGCTCAGATAGGTATTTTCGCGGCGTTCCTTATCGCGATCTTCCTTGGATTCAATATTCAGGAAGCTGCATCGATCGGCATCATCGGCGGTGCTGACGGTCCTACTGCCATTTTCACGACAGGTCTTATGGCTCCGCACCTTCTTGGCGCAGTCGCTATTGCGGCTTACTCGTACATGGCTCTCGTTCCGGTAATACAACCCCCGATCGTAAAACTTCTTACGACCAAAAAGGAAAGACTTATCCGCATGAAACCGCCGCGCGTAGTTTCAAAGCGTGAAAGAGTTCTTTTCCCGATAGTTGCGTTCATAGTCTGCACCTTTATCGCTCCCGGCGGACTTCCTCTGATCGGTATGCTCCTTCTCGGCAACATCATCAAGGAATCGGGGGTAACCGACAGACTTTCGAAGACTGCAAGCAACGCGCTTATCGATATCGTAACAGTTCTTATCGGTATCACGGTCGGTGCTTCGACAAGCGCTCAGACCTTCCTTACTGCCGCTTCGATCAAAATTTTCGCTCTCGGCGCACTTTCGTTCATGATCTCAACAGCCGGCGGCGTTCTGATCGCGAAACTCATCAACTGCTTCCTCAAACCGGGCAACAAACTCAACCCGATCATCGGATGCGCTGGTGTTTCGGCGGTTCCTGACAGTGCACGTGTTGCACAGAATATCGGTAAACAGGCTGATCCGACGAACTACCTTCTTATGCACGCAATGGCTCCGAACGTAGCAGGCGTTATCGGTTCCGCAATCGCTGCAGGTATATTGCTCGGAATCATCCCGCACTAAGCGCTATTTCGGCTTTTTGTGATTTTACTGGCTCCCTTCGGGGAGCCTTTTTTTTGCTTAAATGATCGATGCGATTTTGAGCGCGGTTTTTATCCCGTCGGCGGCGCTTGAGATTATTCCGCCGGAATATCCGCTTCCTTCGCCGCAGATGTAGAGATTTGTGAACGGTGCGGCTGTAAGATCTTGATTTCTCAGACATTTTATCGGAGCTGAAGTTTTGCTTTCCAGTCCCATGGCGACTCCGTTTTCAAAGCAGTCGAGTTTTCTGCAGAAGATTTCGAGCCCTTTTTTCAATCTTTCGAAAACTGTCTGCGGGAAAAATTCACTCAAATCTGCCGGGATAAGGCTGAACGAAAAGCTTGATTCGGGAAGTTTCGCATTTTTTTTGCCGTGGATTATGTCTGAAATTCTCTCGGCAGGAATGTCGAATGAATTCCTGAAGTTATAGAATTTGTGCTCCATGTTTTCAAGCAGATCCAGTGCGGTTCCCGCTGAGATTTCCTTTCCTGCGAGTTCTTCAAGCGAAAACGGTGTGACGACCGCGCTGTTTGCGAATCTTCCGTCACGGGCATAGTTCGACATGCCGTTTACGACTGACGAGATTTCGTCCGGAGCCGATTGAACGACTCTTCCGCCGGGGCACATGCAAAAAGTGAATGCGTGGCCCGGATCGCAGTCGGCTGTGAGGTGATATTCCGCCGCTTTTACACCGGGAAGAGAGCGTTTCCTCCACATCGAAAAGTTGAGTTCTTCCTGAAGATGCTCGACTCTGAAACCTATCGCAAAAGGTTTTGTTGAGAATAAAACTCCGTTTGAAATCAATAATTTATAAAGTTTGAACGAGCTGTGGCCGTTTGCGAAAATAAAGTAGTCTCCTTCGATTTTTCCGGTCGATTTTCCAGAAATTCCGACCGATTTTATTTTGTCGCCGCTTTTGAAAATTTCGGTGACTTCGCTTTCGAAAATAACTTTGCCGCCGAGTTCCTTGAATTCCGAAATTATTGCCGGAATGATTTTTTTGAGATTGTCGCTTCCCACATGCGGATAGGTTTCGTAAGCGATCTCCTCCGGCGCGCCTGCTTTTATGAAAGTGTCAAAAATAAAATCTTTTTCAAGACTTATGGTTTTTGTTCTGCTTGTCAGCTTGCCGTCGCTGAATGTTCCTGCACCTCCTTCTCCGAAGCAGTAGCCGCCGAAAAAGTCGAAACTTCCCGTTTTCTCGAATCCGGCAATTTTCTCTTTTCTTTTTGCGACTTCAGCCCCTTTTTCGATGATCGTGACCGAAAATCCGGCTTTCTGCAGAACAAGGGCAGCAAAAATTCCGGCAGGGCCGCAGCCTGTGACCACAACTTTTTTGTCCCTCTGCTTTCCGGGGATTTCCAATTTCTGTATTTCAGGCGGATTCCCTGAAATATTTTCGGAAGTTACACCGATTCTTGCCAGAAAGTGGATGTCGCGTTTGTTTCTTGCGTCGAGACTTCGTCTTATGATTTTGAATGAAAAATTCTTGTCGGAAATTTCTTCCGCAATCCTTTTTCTTAGCAGATTTTCCGAATAATCTGTAGGAAGTTTCAAAGTTATTTCAGCGTATCCCATAATTCCCCGCAGAGCATAAGCAAAACGCGGAATTTTAAAAATCTGCACTGTAAAAATCAAATTTCTCTGTTGACATTATTCAGTGACAAATTAAATTTGAAAGTCATTATTCTTTTTTTGGAGGACAACATGAAAAAGATCGTTTTTTTGGCAGTTTTGCTGAGTTTTTTCTCAGTTTTCGGAGGTGAAAAGATGGACAACGAGACAACAAAAACCATTTTCAGCAGAAAGAGTGTCAGGAACTATGTCGAGGCGCAGATTTCGCCGGAAACACTCGAATTTCTGGTAAAAGCAGGAATGGCTGCACCTTCCGCTATCGACAGAAGACCGTGGGAATTTATCATTATCAACGACAAAAAAGTCGTAAAAAAGCTCAACGACGCCCTTCCTTCGGCAAAAATGGCGGAAAAGGCGGGATATGCGATAGTCGTTGCGGGAAATATCGAGAAACAGGCCGGCGGAAAGGATTCGACTTTCTGGATCATGGATTGCAGCGCTGCTGTCCAGAATATTCTTCTGGCTGCTGAATCGCTCGGTCTCGGGGCAGTCTGGACTGCGGTTTATCCGAATCCTGACAGAATGAAACCTGTAATCGAAACTCTCGGACTTCCTTCAAATATAATTCCTCTCGCTTTCATCCCAGTCGGAAAACCTGCGGGAAGCGATAAGCCCAAAGACAAATTCGACAAGGAAAAAATCCACTGGAACCACTGGTCAAACAAGACAAAATAATGCTTTCCAAAGCAAAAAATCTTTAACAGATTCTGATAACAAACTGATATTTTTAGAGTTTGCCGGCGTAAAGCTGCATCGCGTTGGCTTTGAAAAGTTCCGCTGCCTGCGGATCGAAATTGTCTATGATATCCTGCGGAAAACTTTTTTTCTGATTCTCGAATTTTTCGATCGCGTTTTCAAGAAGCGGAATGATGTCGTCGTGCATAATGAAAGAGGGTGCCGTTTCTTCAAGGTAAAACATTATTTCGAAAAGCCTGCACACTTCGATGCCGGCCTGAGTGTCGAACATATATCGCGAAACGGACATGAAAATATGCTTCAAGGCTTTCGAAAGGGCGATATCTTCGTAAAGACCTTTGTTGTTGCCTTCCTTTATGTGTTTTATTGCCGAAGATGCGAGGTCTGACGCGGTCGAGAGATCCCTGAAAGTGATCGCCGGGCCGAGATCCTGCTGCGGATCGAGAAATATCGCGATTATTTTTTTCAGACACTCGTTTGTGGTTATTTTTGTCGTAAGAATGTTCGCGAGCAAGTCCTGAATCTTGCTTTTTATGTGAGTGTAAGTCAGATTTTCGTGAATTTCGGAGACCAGATTGTCCGTCAGATCTCCTGTTTTGTCGGAACGGTCTTCTGTGCTGATAAATGATGAAAGACGGCCGATGATTTGGTTGCGGAACTCATATCTGTCAGCATCGATGGCCTTTGAAAAAACCGCCTGGACCCAGATGAGATAGTCGATTATGCTGACAAGCTGCTCCGAAAATCTTCCCGACAAAAGGCGTGCCTGAAGGATGTTGTAGTTTGTCCTCGCGATCATTCCGGCATCGCATGTTTTTTCATAAAGCGGATAAAGCACTGTCATTGAGTTTATCGCATTGAGAAAAAGCGAGAAGGGGAGAAAGTAATCGCATCTTTTGTTGATAAGGTTCGATGCATTCGAGAATATTTCTTCAAAAGTTTTCAGGTCTTTTTTGAGATAGAAAAACTCGTTTTCCGGGAGCGCTTTCTCTATTTTTTTTATCGGTGCGATCTTTTCCTGCATTAGCGGAAAAACATATTTTATGAAAAGCTCTTTTTTCCCTTCGTCAATGTCGGTCAGAGCGTATTTCGCAAGGCCGATGATGTAGTCGATCTCGACCCAGAAAACGGGCTCGACAAGGCTTATCGCCGTTGCCTCGAACTTCTGCCTGTGGATGTAATCAAGGAGCCGTGAACGGTCGAAAGAGTGGAAATCCTCGATTTTTTTCAGATCTTCGTAATATTTTCTCAAAAAAGGTCTCCCTGAATTTCGTTAGCCTTGATCCCGAACTTGTCCAAAGTCTTTTTAGTGACCATTCTCCCTTTCGCGGTCCTTGCGATGAAGCCGGATTTGATGAGATAAGGTTCATAAACATCCTCAAGAGTGCGCCTTTCCTCGCTGACACTTGCCGCGATCGCTTCGATTCCTACAGGTCCTCCGCGGAAAGACTCGATTATTGTCATAAGGATCGTCCTGTCCATCTGGTCAAGACCGTCCTCGTCGATTTCCATCTGATTGAGAGCGAATTTCGCGATAGCTGTGTCGATGTCTCCGTTTCCTTTGACAAGGGCGAAATCGCGTACTCGCTTCAGGATCCTGTTTGCTATTCGCGGAGTTCCGCGCGAACGCCTCGCTATTTCGAGGGCGCCGGCATCGTCAATCGTTATTCCCAGAACTTTCGCCGAACGTTTTACTATCGTTTCAAGATCCTCGACATTGTAGTAATCCATTCTGAAAACTATCTGGAACCTGTCTCTGAGCGGGCTTGAAAGAAGGCCTGTCTTTGTTGTCGCGCCGATAAGCGTGAACGGCTGCAGCGGAAGAGGCACGCTTTTCGCGTTCTCTCCCTGTCCGAGCATGATGTCGAAGCGGAAATCCTCCATCGCGGGATAGAGACTCTCCTCTACTGCCGGATTCAGACGGTGGATCTCATCGATAAAGAGGACATCGCCTTCCTGAAGAGGGGTGAGCAGACCGGCAAGGTCTCCTTTTTTCTCGATGACAGGACCTGAAGTCGAAAACATTTCGACCCCCATTTCATTTGCGATTATCTGGCTGAGAGTGGTTTTGCCGAGTCCGGGAGGGCCTGCGAGAAGGAGGTGGTCAAGCGGACGCCCGTTTTTTTTTGCCGCTTCGATGAATATTTTCACGTTGTCAACGACAGCTTTCTGTCCGATGTAACCGCTCAGGTTTTTCGGTCTGAGTCCGCCTTCGAGTGACGAATCTTCGGGAAGTTCCTGCGAATTGAGCAATCTTTCTTCGTCCATGACATTCACCTGATCAGAGGTTTCTGATAACTTTGAGAGCCTCTCTGATTATCTCTTCCGCTCTCTTTGATTCCTTATCCTCTATTTTTGCCATTGCATGCCTGATCTGAAGCGGGTTGAAGCCCAGAGCGGCAAGCGCGTCGGCAGCTTCGCGGATCTGTTTGTCGTTTGAAAGAACCTTGGCCGTTTCCGAAGAACCTGCGGCGATCGCAGAAAATTTGTCGGTCTTGTCTTTCAGATCGATGATGATTTTTTCGGCGGTTTTCGCGCCTACTCCGCTTATTTTTTTGAAGAACTGTGCGTTGCCGGAAAGTATCGCCGAGACGATATCCTCGATCGGAGCCGCGGCAAGTATCGAAATCGCTGTTTTCGGTCCTATCTTGTTGACTTCGCACAGCATGTTGAAAAGGTGTTTTTCCTCAAGCCGCTCGAATCCGAAGAGAACTATTGCGTCTTCGCGGACGAAAGTCTGGACGAAAAGCGAAACCGCCTCTCCTTCCGGATATTTGACGTTGAGAGTCGGAGTTACGCCGACAACATATCCGACACCGCCTTCAGTCAGTATCGTGAGCTCGCGGTCTTCGTTCGCGACAACTGTTCCTTTAATGTAACCTATCATTTTTACACCGTAAATGCGTGGGTTATTGCAATAGCAAGTGCATCAGCGGCATCTTCGTAAGGAACTTCCTTAAGTTTCAGAAGAATCTGTATCATCCTCTGAACTTGGGATTTTTCCGCTCTGCCGTTACCTGTGACCGACTGCTTCACCCTTGTCGGAGTGTATTCGAAAAGGGGAAGTCCGTGAATTGCCGCGGCACTCATGACAGCACCTCTGACGTGTCCGAGTTTAAGCGCGCTCTGGGCGTTTTTCGCAATGAAAACATCTTCCAGAGCGACTGCGTTCGGTTTGAACTCGTCCATTACATCGCACACTCCGCGGAAAATAAAGCCGATCCGGTCCTTGAAATCAAGACCTTTGTCCGGCATTATCAAACCGTTTTCAATGTGAGAAAAAGAACGCCCGGCAGCACTTATCAGGCCGAAGCCCGTTTTGATACTGCCGGGGTCGATTCCAAGAATGATGTAGCCTTGTTTATCCAAGATAGACTATTCTTCCTCTGGCAACTGGCTGAAATCTATGTCGTAGTTCGCATAGACATCCTGAACGTCGTCGCTGTCGTCAAACGCTTCCATGAGTTTGAGAACCTGTTCTGCGACCTTTCCTTCGACTTTTACGAAATTCTGCGGGATACGCGCGATTTTAGCTTCCTCGAACTGGTATCCTTTTTCGGTAAGAGCACCGGAAACAGCGTAAACATCGCCCATTTCGGTCCTGATCTCCCAAACTTCGTCGTTGTCGATGACATCTTCTGCGCCAGCTTCAAGAGCGTCTTCCATAAGTTTTTCTTCGTCAACGCCCTCTTTCGGGATGATGATCTGGCCTTTCTGGCTGAACATCCAGTTTACGCAGCCGCTGTTACCCATGTTGCCGCCGGCTTTCGTGAAGATCCTTCTGATTTCGGAAACGGTTCTGTTTTTGTTGTCGGTAAGACAGTCGATCATCATTGCGACTCCGCCCGGACCGTATCCCTCGTATGTTACCTCTTCGTAGCTCGAACCTTCAAGCTCACCGGTTCCTTTTTTGATTGCTCTTGTGATGTTGTCGAGAGGCATATTAGCCGCTTTTGCCGACTGGATGGCGGTTTTAAGACGCGGGTTGCCGTCGGGGTCTCCGCCGCCGCCTTTAGCAGCTATCGTGATTTCCTTGATGAGTTTCGTGAAAATTTTGCCTCTTTTTGCATCTGCAGCACCTTTTTTGTGCTTAATCGTGCTCCACTTATTGTGGCCTGACATAGAAAACCTCCTGAGAGTTGTTAAAAAAAGCCGCGGCTCCTTACCATAAAATTAAGAAATCCGCAAGTTTTTTAAGATATAGAAGTGTTTTTATTATCTTTTTTTGACTCTATTCAGTTTTTTGAACTCGTTTACAAGGTCATCCATGTAGTTCTCGCGGTTCCGTATCCACATTGAATTTATTCCGAGCCTGTCGAAAGCGTCCTTTTTTTCAGCGATGAATCGGTCGGTTCCGATGCGGGAAGACTGCGAAAAATCGAGTGTCTCAACTGCTCCGCTTTCGGGGTCAACCGTGCGCAGAGCTCCGTCGGTAAAGGGCGAAAACAGCATTTCGTCAATGAGCCCGACCGAGACGATCTCGTGTTTCAGAAGCGCTGGTTTCACCGATTCGGGCATTTTGTCGAAAAGCATGTCGGAAAGGAAAAAAACAAGAGCTTTGCGCTTCATGACTTTGTTCAGAAACTTGAAAGCGGCGTCCGGATCGGTTCCGCGCCCCGTCGGTTCGGCGGTGAGAAGCGAGCGGATGACCGTCAAAAGGTGGTTTTTCCCTTTTCTCGGTGGAATGTACTCTTCGACCTTATCCGAAAAAAGAAGAAGCCCAACTTTATCCGAATTTTTTATCGCGCTGAAAGTGAGTGCCGCTGCTATCGTCGTCATCGCGTCACGTATCCCTTCGTTCTGCCCGTAGATGCTTGAACCAGAAATATCGGCTACGATCAGAACTGTAAGCTCCCGTTCCTCCTGATAAAGTTTGACGAAAGGCTTTCCCGTTCTCGCCGTAACGTTCCAGTCGATAAGACGCGCATCGTCGTTTTCGGTGTATTCGCGCACTTCCTGAAACTCCAGACCGTGACCTTTGAACAGAGTCTGGTACGAGCCCTGGAAATAGCTGTCCACCTTCTTTTTTACATTCAACTCTATGTATCTGATTTTTTTGAGCAATTCCTAGTTCAGCATCGCAATTCCCGAAAAACAGAAAAAAAAACGACCAAAAAACAGCGCTAATATTAAAATTATTTCAAAATTCGGCAAAAAATCTTTTTAAAATTCTTTTTTCAATTTTTTGTGCTATAAGCATCCGTTTTTTGTTTTATAAACTTGAAATTTGTGGGGGAATTATGAAAAAAGTTTTTCTTAACGGTGAAAATCTCACGATCGATGATGTCGTTTTAGTTGCTAAAGGTCAGGCAGAAGTCGCTATCAACGAAAAGACGCGCGCTAAAATGGCGAAGTGCCGCAAATTCGTCGATTCGATCCTTAAAAAGGATAAGGCGGTTTACGGAATCAACACCGGTTTCGGCATTCTGAGCGATGTCAAAGTCGAGCACA
>CACZFE010000015.1 GCA_902780365.1 uncultured Spirochaetales bacterium | reverse complement strand
TTTTACAATGATTGCAGTGCTTTTTGTAATAAGCTGAGGCGGCAGCGTAACAGCGGTGGCTCCGATTCTGATAGCGGCAGCTCTTCGGAATGCTCAAGCGGAGAGTATCGATGCTACTCTAATTACTAGCAGAGATGCAGCAATGGAAAATGGGTAGACGACCAGAGTTGTCTCGGTGGTGGTTGCAACGATTCAACAGGAAAATGCAAAACCTCAGTGTTGAAAGACAGTATAAAATTTTTAATAATTTTAATTTCTTGAATTTTGGAGATGTAAAATGAAAAGATTTTTTGTTTGGGCGGTATTGGCTGCGATGTTTTTTTTGATCGGTTGCGGAGGAGGCACTGATCCAGAATTGATCCCCGGCGACTATGGTTCTTCGCAATGTTCTTACGGCACTTACGAATGCCACGGCGATGATTCTTATTTCTGCGGATATATCAATTCAAATGATTTGAACTGGTTGCTTTCTGAAACATGCAACAATGGCTGCGACTATTCAACAGGACAATGCAAAACTGCCTCTAATGAAGAAAATAACCAAAGTGAAAATACCGAAGAAAACCCTAGTGATAATTCAAACAAAGATAATGTAGAATGCACTGCCGGAGACTCCAGATGTGAAGGAAATTATTCTTTTTACTGCTATGATGGAAAGTGGGGATATTTTGATGATTGCTCAACAAGAGGTTGTAATCCTGAAACTGGAACATGCTATCCCGATTCCGGCAACGACAACGGAGGAGAAAGTTCAGGCGGCTCAGAAGATTCCAGCGGCAGCGGAAGCACTACGGAATGTTATACTGGTATATACGTGTGCGATGGTACTTTTTCCTACTGTTATTTAGGAGGAAATGAGATTGATTACGGAATTTATTGCGACTACGGCTGTAACACATCAACAGGACAGTGCAACAACTACTCCGGCGGTGGCGGAAGCACAACAGGATGTTCTTCCGGTCAATATATCTGTGACGGATCTTATATTTCCAAATACTGTGCCGGAGGATACTGGGATTCCGGAACTTATTGCGAGTACGGCTGCATTTCTTCAACCGGCAGATGCAACAACGATAGTTCAAGTGTTTCACCTTGTAGACCTGAAGCAAGTGCTTCTGTTTCTGGATCTACAGTGAAATTGAAATGGACGTACAAAACTTCTTCAGGTTGCGGAACACCAACAAAAACAACGGTTAAATGGCATGATCCGAATTATGGATGGATAGAAGCTGAATCTCGAAATGCATCTTCTTTCACATCAACTTCCCTTGGCATCACTGGATGTGGATACCAAGAGGATGGACGTTGGTTACTTTTAGCCGGAATTCTTGTTGAAAATGATGCGGGTGCGAGTGTTGCATATTGTAATTGTAATATTGATGCCAAAGAGTGTAAATGTTATTAGTATAAAACACTAACTATTGGAGGTGAAAATGAAAAAAATCTTTTTTAGTTTTACTGTTTTCACGGCAATGTTTTTGATGATCGGCTGCGGCGGCAGTGATGATGACGGCTACAGCGGCGGCTACAGTGGCGGTGGCAGTTCAAGTGGCGGAAGCTATTCGGAATGTTCTTCTGGAGACCGCAAATGTTCTGGTTCATATTCCTATTATTGCGACGGTGGTTATTGGGAAGCTGACGAATATTGCTCCAACGGCTGCAATTCATCAACAGGTAGATGTAACAGTAGTTCCGGTGGTGGTAGTAGCTCTGGTGGAGACTATTCGGAATGCGATGATGGAGATTACAAATGCGGAACAGATCATTATTCTGTGCCTTGCTCTGGTGGTAGCTGGGATTGGAATCACGATGAATATTGCGGTCTCCATGGTAGTTGCGACTATTCCACAGGCAGATGTAAAAGTGACTCTGACAGTGGTAGCGGTGGAAACTCGGGTGGTGGCAGTTCGTCGGAATGCGACTATGGTGAATATCGTTGCGATGGAAATTATTCACAGAGGTGTAGTGGTGGAAAATGGGTAGACGACCAGAGTTGTCTCGGCGTTGGCTGCAATGATTCGACAGGCAAATGCAAAACCGCAGACGAGATTTCACCGTGTCCTCCAAAATTAAGTGCTTCTGTTTCCGGTAGTTCAGTCAAAATGAGTTGGTCATACAGCACTTCTTCTGGCTGCGGAACACCTTCATGGGCAACACTTAAATACTATGATTCATATTATGGTGAATATAAAGAAGTTGAGTCAAAAAGCGCATCTTCGTTTAAATCAAATTTTTGATGTTGCTTCTATTACAAATTATACCCCAACTTATTTTGATTCAAGTGTTATTGTTGAAAATGAATCTGGCTCCGCTTCAGCACAATGCTGGTGTTTTATTGATGACAAGAATTGTAGTTGTCAATAATATAACTTTTTTAAATGTAAAGCGGATTTTGAATGCGTTCCTGATTGATTAATTTCATGTTGTATAAAACCTCTTGAGCCGTTTTTGGTAAAATCATCCAAAAATCAACTCTAAACCAAATAAACATTTAACAAAGACGGCTCAAATTTCTAAACAGTCACCATCGTTCCAGCAAAATTGATAAATTTTGAGGAAATAAAGAAAAATTTAGAAAACAATTGACATATTTTTATTATGATTATAATATCCGGCGTTTTGGTTAATGGCAGATTTTGGTGGAGATTGCGATGAGAGATGTTTACGATTTCGCAAAATTTTTTATTAAAAACGGCGCAGATTCCACACCGGATACTTATGACGGGAATATGAAGCTGCAAAAACTGCTTGTCTTGGCGGATCTGGCAAATATTTCCGAATTCGGAGAACCTTTGTTCAATGATGAGATTCTGGCATTTGAAAACGGATGCGTCATAGAAAAAGTCAGATTGCGCTATAAAAATGATTACGCTGGTTTTAAACGGGAAAGCAACGATTTTCACCCGGATTTTTCAGAGAAGGAATATTATATACTTAATTTGATTACAGATATTTTCGGCAATGCTTCAGCAAAAGAACTTTCTGAAATAAATCACACTTTCGATTTTTGGAAAAAAGCATTGGAGAAGGGAACGGACAATTACGGTTTCCATGATAAAAAATCTTCCGTTGTCGATATTATGTCGCAAAAAGGTGACATTAAGCGAATGAAAGAAGTTATTGATGCTTTCAAAGAGTCTTCCCGCGAAGAGCTTCAAAAAGAAACCATAAACGGCGTAACTTATTATTTTGACAAGGATTTTACTCTGACAGACGAAATTCTCTCAAAATTGGAAAAATTCTCTTTATCGGCAGAAGACAATTCATACACAATTTATCTCCATAACGGAAATCTGGTTATTTACTGATGAACTTTGCGGCAGGTCAAGGAATTTACCTGACCGCTCTCATCCAGCAGGCGAAAATTGTAAGAATAAAAATAAGTGCGGCTATGTTCTGAAAAGTTTTTCCGGGGATATTGCGCTTTGAAAAAACTGCTCCGAAAATAGTTCCGGCGGGAAGTCCTGCGACAAAGCCGAAAAGGTGGGCTAAAACATCGCTTTTTTCGCTGCTTCCGAGCATGGCGAGAAGTCCGAGAGCAGCTCCGAGCGGTATCCAGCGCCCGAGTTTTTTCTCTCTGATACTGTCAAAAAACTGTAATCCGGCAAGAACTCCGATAACGCCGAAGACAGATGTCGAAGCGCCTATCGAATTGTGAGCGCTGCCGTAGAAAAACGCGTTCATGACGTTTCCGGCAAAACCGGTGAAAAGTGCAAAAAGAAGGGCAGAGCCTGTTCCCGTCATGGTCGAAAGTGCCCAAAGGACGATCCCGCCGAAGAAAATGTTTGAAAGCAGGTGTTTGTAGTCTCCGTGCAGTGTGAGTGCTGTGACCGCTCTGAAAAATTCCCCTTCGGTTATAGCCGCAGCACTTGATCTTCCCGCTTTTATGAGTTCCAAGTGGTCGAATTCGTAAATGAAAATATGGAAGGCCGCAAGTAGTGCAAGAGTCAGAATGAGCTCTGTCCAGTTTGTTTTTTGAAAGCGTATGTGGGCAAATTTATTATGAATTTTTTCAATTCTGCCCGATTTTTCATAGTTTTCGATCTCACTTTTCGATTTTTTGTAATCGTTCAGATCAACTTCTATCTGCCACGAATTCCAGCGGAAAACTGCATTGTTTTCAATCCCGAGCGAGTCAAGAAGAAGGGAGTATTCCCGCGCCGTTTTTTTGTTTGCGGCTTGTATGTATGCGGAACTGCGCGGGATTTCTTCCATGACTATTTTTTGAAGTATTCTTCCGGTTTGTGGTGTTTGAGACCTGTTTCCTGATCGATCTCAAGGACGTAGTTTGCGAAAACTTTGTCGTATTTTGTTATCGAACCCTCTTTGTCGGGCCAGCGGACTTCAATTTCCTCAATTTCGCAGATATCGCCGAGGCCGATAATCTGGAGATGATCGTTCTGGAAACCGTTGAGGCCGTATGCGCCCTGAACTTCGCGGACGAACTGCTTTCCGCCTGCTTTGACAATGATTTTCGCGCCGATAGCGTCGCGGTTTGCTGCGCTGCCGGTAATGTCGATGATGACTTTGTTTGCATCCTGACCTGTATCGTTTCTCAAAACCTTGATCCACTGTTTTTCGGGTTTTTTAAGACCGTCGGCATCGCTTGCAGCCCAGCGCATGAAGGATGTTCCGATAATCAGGTCGTAGTCTCCGTCGCGGTCGATATCTACAAAAGCACCGCCGTGAGCTCGCGGGATCTGAGCATCAGCTTCTTTTGCAGTCTCTTTGAATTTGCCGTCGGAGAGCTGCTGGAAGAGCATCGATTTTGTGCCCGGATAGTCTGAACTCAGAATGTAAATGTCGAGTTTTCCGTCGTTGTCGAAATCGGCCGCAAATCCGCCTAGGTCACCGTCATTCCAAGAACCGGAGCGTTTCCTCGAAATGCCGCTTTCTTCTTCAGAGACGCGTCTCAGAGGTTTTTCAGGAAAACCGTCGTTAAGAATAAGCTGCGATTTGTCGCTTGCTTCGCCGATATGCCAGTGGGCGAGCTCGATCTGGAAAAGGTCGGTGTCGCCGTCGCCGTCAAAGTCGCCGCAGAGAGTTCCCGCGCTGTTTCCGCCTAAACGGTAAGGCTGATCGGAGAAACCTGGAGTCCAGTTGCTTGTGCCGATACCGTCGCAGCTGATAACAGCTCCTTTTGATACAGAGCAGTAATCGGTCGCTTTGTTGGTTTCATCCTCGCAGTAACATGCGAAAAACTGGTCGTCTCCGTAGTTTTCATCGTCGTCGTGAGCGAAATTCGAGCTGATCGAAAGATCCTCAAAAGTGCCGTTGCCCTTGTTTCTGTAAAGTGCGTTGTAGGATCTGCCGTAACTTGAAGTCATAATGTCGGAAAATCCGTCGCCGTCAATGTCACATGCCGTAACGCCCCATGTCGGCTTGTTGAATTTGCCTTCCAATGCATTGCTTTCATTGAATTTTTCGGTTTCAAGCCCGCTGTTTCCTGTTACGACATTTTCGAATTTTCCGTTTCCGAGACCTTTCATCAAAGTGTCCGGTTCGCACGATTCAAGATAACCGTAGCGGTTGTAATGTCTTCCGATAAAAAGGTCTATAACGCCGTCGCGGTCATAGTCCAGGAATGCGGCGCCTGCGATAGCCTCGAACATATCGTCGAAAACGAAATTTCCTCCGGTGTACGAGAAAGTTCCGTCGCCTTTATTCAGATAAACGCGGGAGTAATCATCTTCAAAAGAATCGCTGGAAAGAGTGTCGTTGTCAACATAGACGACATTGAAGGCATCCTGATAACCGTCATTGTTCATATCGGCGAAAACGACGTATGTCGATGCGAGGCCGTTCGTTCCGTTTTTATCCGCAAAAAGTCCGCTTGAGAAGGTGATATCCTCAAAAGATTCACCTTTTACGTTTTTCAGCAGCTTGTAGAGATTCTTCGGCTCGCTCTGGTCCTCGCGTGCTTTCGATGCAAGCGATGTGTAAATGTCGGGCCATCTGTCGCCGTCAATGTCGGCAACCGTGATCTGGGTACCGAGAGCGTTGATTTTCTGAATTCCCATTTGTTCCGAAATATCGGTGAATTTAAGCGCGTAGGGACCTGCTTTCGGTTTCAGGCATACCGGTTCGACCGCTTCTTCGTCAGGCTGAGGTCCGGTGCTGTCGTCATCGTTGACGGTATCCTCGTCGTTCTGCGGTTCACCGCTATCAGAATCATTTTCCGATTTGGATCCGCTTCCGCATGAAGCAAGGAAAAAAACAATAAAAATAAGCAGAAATGAAAATTTTTTCATTGAAATCTCCTCTTTTGTTGACGGTCAAAAAAAACACAGACCGGCAATTATACGGAAATCTGGATAAAATAACACTTAATTTTCCTGCAGCGCATTTTAACCCTTGTTTTATTTCCAGCTTTTTGTAAAATATCTGCCGTGTTGGTGATTTTATTCTTATTCGGAGGTTAAAATGAAAAAAATTTTGGTTGTTTTGGCGCTTTGTCTGACAGTATTTTTCTTTACTGCATGCGGTGCAAGCGATGAAGAAGAAGATACTGTCGTAAATGACGATAGCAATTCTGAAGGCGGAAACGGCGGCAACGGCAGCGGTGAAGGCGAGACCGGTGACACTGAGCAGACCGACTCTGACGAAGAACCTGTCAACGGCGGCGGAATTTATGTCGAATGTACACCTGGTGACAGGCAGCCTTGTTACGAGGGTCCGAGCGGAACTGACGGTGTCGGTATCTGCAAAGCCGGCTATAAAGAATGTGTTGAAGACGGAAGCGACTGGAGCGAGTGCCGCGAACAGATCCTTCCAAGCCCTGAAATATGCAGCAACGGCATAGACGAAAACTGTGACGGCGAAGATATGACTCCTGAGACGGCTGTCGATTACGACGGTGACGGATATACATACTGCACCGGAGACTGCTGCGAAACAGCTTGGGAACCAGGCTGCAGCGGAACAGATTCTCCTGAAAGGATCAATCCTGGCGCATTCGAAATGAGAGATAACTACCTGGATGACAACTGCAACGGAGAAGTCGATGAAGTCGAGCACTGTGATGCCGGACTTTCACTTACTATCGGCGATTACGAAGGCAACGCAGAAAAACTTGCAAAGGCTATGGGAGCATGTGCAGGCCTGATTTCAGCTGAACTTTCTCTTGCCGGAACACCTGTTACAGAAATGATTGACACAAACCCGAACGCATGCAGCCAGGGAGAAAACGGTGGATGCAACTACAATCCCACTGAGAGAATGAGCCGCGAGATGCCTTATTACGAAAGCGATTACCAGACTTTCGCTGTAACGAATATGTTTGGCACGGCTATGGCTCCTGAAGACGGCAGCAATATGCTGGCAGTTCTTTCTACTGGTCAGTGGAACAGCCCGACACAGAATGCAAGTATCGCGACTTTGGGAGCCGGCGACATGCAGACTGCGAGCAAAATCCCGGAAGACTGGATCAATATGATGAAAAACTGTGAAATCCCGAAAGCTCCTTCATGCGGCGGACAGCCTCTGCAGGACGGTCTTACGAATCAGTGCTCAGGCAAGGAAATTCCTTCAGTTCAGGATCCTATCATGCTCACTTTGAAAATGAAGGTCCCGGCAAATGCAAGAGCGTTTGAATTCAATCTTTTCTTCATGTCGATCGAATATCCGAGCACGGTCTGCAGCGACAGCAACTACAATGATTTCTTTGTCGCTCTTCTTGATTCGACATACAACGAGAAGAACCCGAACGCAGAATACAAAAATCCGTATGACAAGAACCTTGCCAAAGACGATTTAGGCAACCCGGTCGGTGTTGACCTTGCTCCGGCAGGACTTTTCAAGGCATGCAACCCGAACTGCGGCGGCGGCGGCCTTATCGGCGGCATGACAAACAGCATAAACAAATGGGGTTTCTGCACCGGTGACGAACTTCTCAACGGAACAGGTTTCGGTACGGAAGGAAAATCGGGTATGATTGCATGCAATGACGGTCACGGCGGTACAGGCTGGCTCAGAGTTGTCGGAAACGTAGAGCCGAACGAGGAAATCACTTTGAGACTCGCTCTCTGGGAACAGGGATCAGTCGGTTACGGTCCGGACCATTCGTGGGATTCAACAGTCGTTCTCGACGGCTTCACCTGGCTTCCGAGTCCTAAAAAACCGGGTGTTTCACCTAAATAAACATCAGAGATCCTAACTTTTCAAAACAGAGGTTTCACAATGCTTTCGAAAATGTCGCTTCCTTATCTGCATGATTCGCACAGTCACTTCACTCTCTATGCAGGAATGTTCAGATCGGTATGCCTCAAAGAGGTCCGAACCAAAGACAAAGCTTTGGATTTGTTCAAAAAATTCGAGGAGGGGAAACTCAATTCGGCTTATGGCTGGAACAGCGGTTTCTATTCATTTGAAAAGTCCGAACTCGACAAATTCCCGCCGCTCATAATCTCGAATCTCTCGCTTCACGGTTTCGTGATGAACGAAGGGGCAAAGAAACTGCTCCGCCCTGATTTTACCGAGATAATCGACAACTACGAAAATCCCGACTGGTGCGAGGAACATGTTACGGAACTTCTCCTTTTCTTTGTGCAGATCATGCCTTCAACTCTTGAAACGATGCAGGAATTTGCTGATTCTCTGCTGAAGGAATGCGGAGTTTATGAAATCGAGGATATGCTTCTTCCGACACAGAAAATATTCGAGACTATCGACAAATCTGAACTCAAAAACCGCGTTTCGTTCTGGGCGGACATAAATACTTTCCGCACGCTGCCTGAAGCGACCAAAAGAAAAATCAAAGGAATAAAACTTTTTACAGACGGAGCGAACGGTTCAGGTACAGCCGCTTTGAGCAGACCTTACCGAAATGGCAGCGAAGGTGTTCTGACTCACACGCTCTCCGAGCTTACCGGACTTCTTGAAGAAGCCGCCTCCACTGCAAACGGTGTTGCGATCCACGCTTTGGGTGACATTGCAGCGAAGCAGGTGGTCGATGCGGCAGAAATCGTGAGAAAGCACGGAAGCAATCAGTTTATCAGGCTCGAACACGCGCAGTTTATCGATCTTGAAACGGCGAAAAGGGCTAAAAACCTGGGGATCGTCCTTTCGATGCAGCCCAATTTTACTGAGGATTCGCTGATTTACGCAGACAGACTGCCAGACGGTTTTGCCGAAAGAAACAACCCTTTCAGAATGCTTATCGATAAAGCCGGTTTTGTTCCCGGCAAGGATATGTTTTTCGGTTCCGACGGAATGCCGCACGGTGTGAAATTCGCGCTCCAGCAGTCCCTTCGCCCCGTTTTTGAAGGGCAGAGACTCACTTTGAGCGAATTTATCGCAGGATACTGTGTTGATAAAGGACTCGGAAGTTACGAATTCGACCCTGCGGAAATTTTCGGTTAGGAGGCTGGAATGAAAAAATCGAGAGTCATAACTTTGGGAAAAGTGAAAATCGGCGGCGGAAATCCTCCCGTTATACAGACAATGATAACTACTCCTCTGACAAGAAAGGAAGCGGCGCTGTCTGAGGCAGACCGGGCGCTTGACCTTGGCTGCAGCGTTGTCAGAACGGCCTTCAAGCACATCGACGAGCTTGGCGGACTTCAGTATTTGGTTGCAAATTTCAAAGGCGAAATAATCGCCGACATCCACTTCGACTACAAGCTTGCCATTGCGGCAATCGACGCAGGAGTGAGCGGAGTGCGCTTCAATCCCGGAAATGTCGGAGGCGCGGATAAAGTCGACGCAATAATCGAGGCTGCGAAAAAACGCCCTGAACTTGCAGTGAGGATCGGTGTCAACGGCGGCTCGCTCGACAAAAATATCCTCAAAAAATACGGCGGAGTGACTTGGGAGGGACTTGTTGAAAGCTCGCTTTTCTGGGCAGACTACCTTGAAAAAGAGCATGATTTCTTCAATTTCAAAATTTCGGCGAAAGCTTCGAATGTTTCAGAAACAGTTGCTGCGTGCAGAAAGATCCGCGAAAACAGTGATGCTCCGCTTCACGTCGGGATAACCGAAGCGGGCGGCGGAAAGCACGGAATAATCAAAGGAACGGCGGGGATCGCGATCCTTTTGAGCGAAGGGTTGGTCGATACTTTCAGAGTAAGCCTCACTGCACCGATAGAAGAAGAGTTGAGGACAGCAAACATGATTTTGAAGTCGCTCGGGATCTTAAAAACCGGCGGCGAGATCGTAAGCTGCCCGACATGCGGCAGGACTCACGGAAAGGTCATCGAATACTACAACCGCCTCGAAGCCTGGTTCGACGAAGAGAAGTGGTGGATGAAACCGAACTTGAAAGTTGCCGTCATGGGCTGCGAAGTGAACGGCCCGGGAGAGGCCCGTGAAGCCGATCTCGGCATCGCTTTGGGAAAAGACTGTGCCCTCTATTTCGAAAAAGGGGAGATCGTCAGAAAATTCGACGATCAGGATGAAGCCTTTGCTTTTCTGACTGAGAAAATCAAAAAACATTGGGGTCGATAAGAACGATTCGCCGCCTTTCGAAATGTCGAAATTTCGATGTTTCGATATATCGACAAAAGTCGGGCGGCGTCAGAATTTAAATTTTAAGACTGATTGTCAGCCCGTGGCCTATCGGCAAAATCGTGCTGAAAAGTTTTTTGTGTGCGAAAACGGCTCTGTTGTAGTCGTGGGTGTAGTCGCCAAGGCCGCTGCGGACAGTTTCCGTCACTCTGAAAAGCGAATCGTCAGCTGCGATTATTCCCCCTTTCTTGCAGAGTTTCACGGTAGATTCGAGAAGCATCGGATATAAATATTTTCCGCAGTCCTGAAAAATGAGATCGAATTTTTCCCCAATTTTTAGAAGTTCTGCAACTTTTGCTTCGGCTTTGCCGTGATAAAGTTCGATTATGTCGCCGTAACCTGATTCTGCGATATTCTTTTCGGCTTCTGCGAAGATCCTGTCGTGACCTTCGACGGTGATGATTTTTCCGCCTGTTTTTCTAAGAGCCGAAGCCATCCAGATCGCTGAATAGCCGTTGCTCGTGCCAAGTTCGAGGACAGATTTTATTTTCTTTGCCTGAATCAGAAAAACGAGAAACTTTCCGACTTCAAGCTCGATCATCGGCTGAATGTCGTTGCGGCTTCTGTTCGATTTCTCAAGAGTGTCGAGAAAATCGGAATCGTGTTTAATGAAATCCCTTAAATACTGCGCTGTTCTTGCATCCATGCCAAACCTCCAAAAAACGAAGATTTATAGGGCACTATATTGATTTTTGCAATTAAAAGTTGGTGTTTATGAGTTTCACCATTTTTGCGGCTGCGTTGCTTTCGTCGGAGACCATGAGGTAGTTGTTTCCTGAATTCTGCCAGTAAATGAGTTCTTTTCCGTTGTCGTTACGGTGGCGCGCCTTGCAGATGTCATCTTTTTTAATGAGGCAGTCGCTTTCAGAAAAAAGTTTTTCAAGCTGTTCGTTTCGCTTTGAAAGGAAAAGGGTTCCCTTGATATTGTCCTCGTTTGAGTCGAGTGTGATTTTTGCCGCCGGCCTATCCGCGATGGATGTGAATCTGCCGCTTATTTTCGGTCTTTTCGTAAATTCAGAGAAAGTTACGGTCTTGAATTCTTTCTTAAGTTCCTCCTGTGCCGCGGTGCTGTTGCCGAATTCGTCAGGCAGAGCCTGATTGTGTACTGAAATTATCTCGTTTATGATGGTGTTATTCTCTTTTTCCACACCTGAAATCGAGAAAACGAACGCAAAAACAAGGCATGCGAAAGAGAAAAATGAGAAGGCGAGAGTTGCAGCGCGGTTTTGAGAAAGGCTTTTTATAAAGTCGATAAACGGACGCTTTTTCTTCGATTTCTGCTCTATAAGGCTCAAAAAACCCTCTTTTTCGATCAAAGAAAGCTTTTCGTTTTCGGCAAAAACCTCGCTTGCCTTTTTTGTGAGAAGAATATTCTCGTATTTTTTGCGGCAAAGCGGGCAGCTTTTGATGTGAGCCGCCACTTCCGCACTTTCAAGGTAGTCAAGTTCCTTGTCGGCGAACTGCTCGATGAAAAGTTCGTTGAAATCACACTTTTTAAGCATCTTTTCTATCCTTCTTTTCAACAATCTGTAATTCTTCCGCTTCTTTCCCGAGAGCTTTTTTCAGAAAGTTCCTGCCGCGGTGAAGTCTGCTCATAACCGTTCCGACGGGGATTTCGAGAGTCTGGGCAGTTTCTTCGTAAGAAAGTCCGTCAATGTGGATCATGACGATGACTTCGCGGTATTCTTCAGGCATTTTTTCAAAAGCTTCCCTGATTTTTTCCTTTAAAATCGGGTCGCTCAGCTCGTCGGGCGAAATTCCGGTATCGGGAAAATCGATGACCGTGCCGTTGTCGTCATCTTTGGCGAAATCAGAGAACGAAATCTCTCCCAAAATGGAATCGCGCTTGATTTTGTTGATGAAATTGTTCTTCAAGATCCTGAAGATCCACGATTTGAAATGCTCTTCCTCTCTGTAGAGATGCTTCTTCGAAAGGACTGTCACGATAGTATCCTGCATGAGGTCGAGCGCCTTTTCGCGGTTTCCTGTGATGAAAAGGGCGTAGTTGAAAATCGTGTCTAAGTTTGTTTTAAGCAATTCTTCCATTTCACACCAAAAATGAACATCGCGAAAGAAACATTTGAAATATAAAAAATATTCCGGAAATTATTGCCAGAGGAAAACTTCGGTCGAAAGAATAAGGTTGAAGTAGAAATGATTCCGTTCGACAAAATATCTTCCGGCTGCCGGAGCAAGGTAGATGTTGACCGAATCATGCGGCGAGATGTAGGCTCCGAGCCTGAGTTCCAACGCAACTCTCGGATCAGAAGTTTCAGTCGGATCGGCTGTCACGATAGTCAGAATTTCGCCGCGGAAACCGGAAACTTTTATTCCGGCTGAAATTGTGGCTCCTGCTTCGCCGCCTAAAAATATTCGGTTGAACTTTCGGTTTGTAAGGAAAATCCCGTCAATTTTCAGCAGTCCGGCGACATGCTCGCTGTCGATCCACTGCCAGTCGATGCCGAATTTGAGACCGGGATTCTGAAAGCGGTTCACCATGAGGCCGAAATCGAGGTTTAAATATTTTATCAGCGGCGCGTTGTAGAGGAAATTCGATTCCTCAAGCGAAACCATGATTGAAAGCGAAGGCACTTTGTTGTCTGAGATCCTGTCGTTGAGAACTGCGTGGAGATTCGCGGAAAAAAGGGCGATGAATATCAAAACGAAGATCTTTTTACTCATGGCTTTTCCTTATTTCCCTTAAAACCGATTCGATAACGCGGTCGAAATATCTTGAACTTTCCATCGTCGTGAAGCAGTCGAGCGTCAAAACTCCGTCCTTTTTCTCGATCGTCGAAATAAGTCCCAGATTTTCGTGGCTTTCGATCGTAAAATGAAAGTAAAAATTGTCTTTCGCCGTCATTTTTATCACTCTATGCCACGCCATTTTCAACTCTCCTCAAAATGGAGTAGGGGATGAAATCACCTTCAAGCAGGACGAATTTCGAGTGATTTGCTGCTTTCGCCTGCGTTCCGTCGGTGAAAGTGAGTATTTCCGGCAGCTTGTAAGTTCTTGTATGGCCGTTGGGTTCGAGAATCTCAACTGTTTCGCTGCCTTCCATGTGGTTTCTGACTTCTGCGATGCAGCAGCCGTTTTCTTTTTCTTCGGTGATATTCGCCACGAATTCGGCTTCGGAGTTTGAGCCGTCGCCGCCAATCTGGTAGTCGTCGGGAGTGACTCCGCCTTTCATGAAGCCTGTGGAATATCCTCTGTTTTTGACGCGGTTGAGAAGCGTTTCGATTTCTTCATGCGGGATGTTTTCGCCGTCAAGGAGCCTTCTGTAAAGCGAAACGACAGAAGCGACATAGTGGATCGATTTCATTCTGCCTTCGATTTTGAAGGAATCCACGCCGAGTTCCTTGAGCGGAGAGATGTAGTCGAAAAGGGCGAGTTCTTTCGGGTTGAAGATGTAGGTCCCGCGTCCGTCTTCACCGACCGGCATGTATTCGCCTTCGCGTTTTTCTTCGACGACTGCGTATTTCCAGCGGCATGGATGCGTGCATTCGCCGCGGTTCGCCTTTCTTCCGGTGAGCCAGTCGCTAATTGCGCATCTGCCCGACATGCTGAAACAGACCGCGCCGTGGACGAAAACCTCTATTTCCGCTTCTTTGTATTTGTTCTCTGCGATCTCTTTGATTTTTTCAAACGAAAGCTCGCGAGCAAGATTTACTCGTTTTGCGCCGTAATCGTAATATGCGTTCACGGTTTCCCATGAAACTGTGTTTGCCTGCGTCGAAATGTGGAGCGGCACTTTGAGACCCGCTTTTTTGAGTGCAGTAATAACGCCGAAATCGCTCACGATGAACGCGTCGGCATTGCATTCGGCAAGGTTCCCCGCCGTTTCTATCAAGTCTTTATATTCGCCGGAGTAGGGGTAGATATTCAAGGTTATGTAGCCTTTTTTGCCGTTTTTATGAAGCCTTTCAAGGGCTTTCGCGGCATCGTCGAGAGTGAAATTCCCTGCAAAAGAGCGCAGTGAAAACCTGTCAACACCGAAATATATCGCATCTGCACCGTAAATATCGGCCCAGACGAGCTTTTCGGGATTTCCTGCAGGAGCAAGAAGTTCAGCCATCAAAACACCTCTAAAACACTAGAAATTCAATCCGAATGAAGCGTAAGCGCCGCCTTTAGTCGGAGCTACAGAGAGGTGGCTGACTTCCACGTTTTTACTTGGCATCGGTTTTCTTATGCCGATCAAAACCGCTCCCGTGATCCAGATAGGAACTCCGACAATGCTTGTTATAAGGCCGCCGAGCATCATTTTGGAATCATCTTTGAACCAGCCGGTGTAATAAGTTATTCCGCCTGCGACATCGGCTGCCAGTCCGACTACAAGCATTGATATTCCGGCAGCTTTGTAGGGACGGTAGTAACGAACCGGTTCCTGTGTCAGAACGATGTAGGTCGGCTCCGGTTCCTTCTCTGTTTTTTCTTCTTCAGCAGGCGGATTTGCCGGTTGTTCAGATGCCGGATTTTCGTTTTTCAGTTTTTCGATTTCGCTTTCAGCCTCGAAAGCGCATTTCCCTTCAGGAAATTTTTCAAGATATTTCTGCCAGACTTCAATATCGCCGGCTTTTCTTGCGTAATCGCAGGCATTTTCGTCCTGGGAGCTGTCTTCTTCGGCAAAAAGGCTGAAAATCACAAATAACAAAGCGAAAAACACAAAAAATCTTTTCATTTTAACCTCATAAAAAAACAAATTCGTTTCCAAAAAACGAGCGATTCTAAGGAAAACATGAAAAAAGGCAAAAAAAGAGGGCGAAAATCACCTGTCGAAAATATTTGTCGAAGCGATATGCTCCCTGATTTCGTCAATGTGGGAGATCCTGACTATTTCTGCTTTGCCTGAGTATTTTTTCTCTTTGTTGCCGCGTTCGACCGGCGCGAAAATTTTGCTTAAACCGAGTCTTGCCCCTTCTTTCAGCATGATGTCGAGCCCCGGAACTTCGCGCACTTCGCCGCCGAGACCGATCTCACCAACAAAAGCCCAGTCAACAGGAAGCGAAAGGTTTAAAACCGACGAGAAAAGCGAGGCTGCAAGAGGCAAATCGACGCAGGGAGTTTTGATTTTAAGACCGCCGACAACGTTTACGAAAATATCGAAATTCGAGAAGTATATGTCGCATCTTTTTTCGAGGATCGCGCAGATCATTGCGAGTCTTCCGCTGTCGATCCCTGTAACTACGCGGCGCGGCTGCGGCAGATTCGAGTTTGTGACGAGCGACTGGACTTCGATCAGAAACGGGCGGGTCCCTTCGAGAACAAGCGCTCTTGCCGAGCCTGAGATCGAGCCTAAGTTGTCGGAAAGAAAAAACTGGCTCGGATTTTCGACTTCGGTGAGTCCGTTCGATGTCATCGTGAAAATCCCGATTTCGTCAGTTGCTCCGAAACGGTTTTTAGAGCAGCGCAGGACCCTGTATCCGAGCGATGGATCGCCTTCGAAAATAAGTACCGAATCGACCATGTGTTCAAGCAGCATGGGACCTGCGATCTCGCCGTTTTTTGTGACGTGCCCGACGACAAAAACCGTGATGTTCTTTCTTTTCGCCGTTTCGAGAAGTCTGACGGCGCACTCTTTGATCTGGCTCACGGAACCGGGGATCCCCAGGACTGACGGCGAATATACCGACTGGATCGAGTCGCAGAAAAGTATGTCGAAATCCTCTTCCTCAAGTTTCGCACGGAGTTTGTCAAGGTTACTTTCGTTGGAAAGAAAAAGGCTTCCGCAACCCTTTTTGCCGGCGAGCCTTTCAAAGCGGATCTTGACCTGCGAAACGCTCTCTTCCGCCGAAAGATAGAGCACTTTGCACTGCTTCGAAAGTTCGAGCGCAGTCTGGAGCATGAGTGTCGATTTTCCGACTCCCGGATGGCCGCTGATAAGGTTGTAGCTTCCTTTTACAACGCCGCCGCCCAGGATCCTGTCGAGTTCCTTGTATCCGGTTTTCACTCTTTCGTTGTCAACGCTTTTGACCTCGGAAATGTGGGTATATACCGCGTCGGGAGAAGTCGCGAAAAGCCTGTGGTTCTCTTCAGGAGCGACAGTTTCGTCCTTTTCAACCAAGGAATTCCACTCTCCGCATTCGGGGCATCTTCCCATCCATTTCGGAGTCGTGTATGAGCAGTTCGTGCAGACGAAAGAAGTTCTTTTCTTTACCATTTTGACCTCGTTTTTTAGTCTCAAAAAACGGTGGAGTATAGCAGAAAAAGAGTTCAAAACAAGGTCAGGACAAAAACTTGTCAGTGCCCTCGGAAATGCCTAAAATAGCGAAGTTTTTTGATATTCAGTTGAAACGGAGATTCAGTCATGAATATTTTTGAAGCCTTAAAAAAGTGTTTTTTAAACTATGCAAATTTCCATGGCCGTGCGGGGCGGAGCGAGTACTGGTATTTTTGTTTGTTCAACCTTGTTGTAATGATCATTCTTATGAAGGTATCCGCAGCGCTTGGCAGCAAAATTTTCCTTTATTTGTGGTATCTTGCAATGGCATGCCCTGGCCTGGCAGTATCCTGGCGCAGACTTCACGACATCGGAAAATCGGGCAAATACTGGTTTGTCAATTTTATCCCCGGAATAGGTGGGATTATTTTTACAGTATGGACGCTTCAGATGGGCGAAGTCGGACCGAATCAGTACGGCCCCGATCCTCAAAATGAAAATTTCAATCAGTAAGATTTGATTTCTGTCCGATTCCATAACGATGTCGTCGAAACCTTCCGGCGTAATGTATTTTGATTTGAATATCATCCGCTAACCCGGGAACAATAGGCGTTCACAGCACTTTTTCTGTGAAATTTTCTATTTCTTTAATGAATTCCGATATTTCTTCGATATTTTGAGGTGCTTTCTGACAGCTGAATCTTTCTGTTGCGGCCTGCACGGTACGGTGTATCCCTCTGACTTTTATCTCGCCTTTGAGGAATTTGGAAACCGCTGTTTCATCCGATATCGCGTAGGCTACCATGCCCGAATAATCGCGGTTTTTAAGGAG
>CACZFE010000014.1 GCA_902780365.1 uncultured Spirochaetales bacterium | reverse complement strand
CGCTTCCGAGGTAATCAGCACCGTTTTTTTCGTCAAGGAGAGCTTCTTCGACATTGTGCGCCGAAACTCCGATAACAAGCCTCTCCCCTGCTATTTTTCTGGCTTCGGCGATATTCATGTCATCCTGCCCGACGTGGACTCCGTCGGCTCCGCTTGAAAGCGCGATCTCAATATTGTCGTTTATGATAAGAGGCACGGAATACTTCGCGCAGAGCTTTTTCACTTCCTTAGCTTCGGCAAGGAATTCTTCAAAAGGAAGGTGCTTTTCTCTAAGCTGGAAGCAGGTGACACCTCCTTTCAAAGCCGATTCGAGATCGGCGAAAAATTTGTTTTTTTCAGTTCCGTTTGCACCGCCGACAGCGTAAAGCAGAAGGTTTTTTCCTGTAAAATTCATAATGAACTCCAATTCAAAGAAAAAACTTGTAAACAACGCGAATTTAGTGCCTGAAAAGGGTTTGTCAAATATAAGGATTTTTTGAAAACAGCTATTGACTTTAACTTTTAAATCTATAAAAGGGCGGCGCTAAAACGCTCTCTTGCTGAACGTTGCTTTTGTTGTTTATTTCTGCTTGTATCGGAGGTTTGAAATTCGTTATGGAAAAAATTCCAGGCTCTGTTATCACTTACAAGAAAGAGCTAGGTCTTGAGACTTTTATTTTTCCCGTTGTTTTTTTCGGATTTTTCGCCCTTTTTGCCACACAGATGGGGCTTGAAAACACGATCAACACCATGATGAACACGGCTTACCGCCTGCTCATCGACACAGTCCTCTATCTTACCGCGATATGCGTTATCATGGGAGCGATCTCCGCCCTGCTTTCGGAGTTCGGTTTCGTTTCGCTTGCGAACAGGCTTCTTCAGCCGCTTATGAAACCGCTTTTCGGTATGCCGGGAGCCGCTTCTCTCGGAGTCGTAACGACATTTCTTTCGGATAACCCTGCGATTCTGGCTCTTGCCGAAGACAATAACTTCCGCCGTTTTTTCAAGAAATACCAGTTTCCGGCTCTTACCAATCTGGGGACCGCTTTCGGAATGGGACTTATCGTCTGCTCGTATATGTACAGCCTTTCTCCGGCGATGGGAAAACCGCTCGGACTCGCTGTAATAATCGGAATCGTCGGAGCTGTTATCGGAAGCCTTGTCAGCACGCGCCTTATGCTAACTTTTACGAAAAAACTTTACGGCACAAATGCAAAAATGGTTCCTGAGTGCCAGACTATGGAAATTCCGCCTCTCAACATGCGTCCCGTCAGAGCGGGCGGTATCGGAAGACGTATCGTCGGAGCAATGCTTGACGGCGGTCACAGCGGAGTTGAGATGGGAATGGCGATTGTTCCGGGTGTTCTTGTTATCTGCACGCTCGTAATGATGCTGATAAACGGTCCCTCGGAAAGCGGAGCCTACACCGGAGCGGCTTACGAAGGAATCAAACTCCTTCCTCTTGTTGCCTCAAAATTCAATTTCATACTTGAACCGCTTTTCGGCTTCTCATCCCCCGAAGCTGTCGGCATTCCGGTAACAGCTCTCGGTGCCGCGGGAGCATCGCTCAGCCTTGCCGAACGCCTTGTCAAAGCAAGCCTTGTAGGCCCTTGCGATATCGCGGTTTTCACGGCAATGTGCATGTGCTGGAGCGGATATCTGAGCACTCACACTTCGATGATGGACAGCCTTGGCTGCAAGGAACTCATCGGGAAAGCTATTTTCAGCCACACGATCGGCGGACTCTGCGCCGGAATTGCTGCTCACTGGATCTTTGTTCTGGTTTCAACGCTGTTTTAATTCGATAATAACGATTAACGTTATTCCGACGGCGCGAACCGTTCTGAACGATAATGCCGAATAGCCGGACAAATATAAATCCATTATTCTTCATCCTCGAAATAATCGAGCGTTTTCAAGCTTTCTATGATCCTGTCAAGGTATGGCTCGTCAACAAGAGGCCATGAGAAGCCGAGGCGGTAGAGGACATTTGCCGTGAATGCGTTGTCAGTTTCGGCCATGTGCATGTCTGGACGGTCGTTCGTGATGAGACCCGAAAGTTTGGAGTTCATCTTTTCGTCGGCGAGCAGGCGCATATATTCGGCGTAGAATTCCTCGTCGGTTGCAGGTTCGATCTTTACTCCGCAGCGGTTGCACGCATCGATCATCTGCTGAGAATCGAAGTGGAAACGGCTGTCGACGTTGAACGCCGTGAAGTTGTCGTTCGTTCCTGCAAGAAGGACGATCGCTTTGGCGGTAAGGTCGATGGGAGAAAGGCGCATCGGGTCAGTGGAGTGACTCATCGGATATTTTCCCATCGCAGCGAAACCACGTATTGCGTTAAGGAAAGCGTTTGTTCCCGAATTTATCTGGAATTCGCCGTCGCTGTGGCGCCCCATCAGGTTGCCGACACGCATGATCTTTCCGCGAAGCCCGTCACGAACTGCTTCAAGCACCTTGAGTTCGCCGTGATACTTGGAAATAAGATATTTGTTGTCAAGTGCATCGATGACGTAGAGTTCGTTCTCGTGCATTTTGAGGCCGCGCTGGTAGGTTTCTGCGGTGTGGGCACCGGGAATAGAAGTCGTCGAGATCTGGATCATCCTCGAAGAGTGCTCTTTTGCGCATTTTATCAGGTTTTCGACACCGTGGACATTGACACGCTCGATGCTGTCGTCGGATGCGTAGTGTTTTACAAGAGCTGCGCTGTTTATGATCGTGTCGAAGTGCAGGTCCTTCAGCTTTTCTGAAAGCGAATCGTCGGTGATATCGGCCTCAACGACCGTGATGAACTCTTCGATCTCTGCGTCAAAAGGCTTGTCGAAGTAGTACATCAGCATGTTTTTGAGCCGTTTTTCGGCTGTTGCGGCGTTTCCTTTGCGAAGAAGGCATATTATTTTTCCTTCGCGCCTGTCGATAAGTTCCTTTAAAATGTGGATCCCGAGGAAGCCGACGCATCCAGAAAGAAGGACGTCTCCGATGCTTTCGCGCTTGACTTCGGCTGCTTTTTTGAGCGTGTTGTCCTTGAGCTGTTCGTAAACGGCAGGTTTTTCGTCACTTGCATTTGAAGTGCTCTCCTCCTTTGGAACGGCGCGGCTCGACTCGACAAATGCAGCCAGAGTTTCAGGTGTCGGATAGTCGAAAATGTTCTGATATTCGACCTTTACCCCTTTAGCCATAAGGCGCATGATGACTTTTGAAGCCGAAAGCGAAGTTCCGCCCATTTCGAAGAAATTGTCGTCTGCGAAGACTTCGTCAAGCGAGAGAACAGATGCAAAAAGTTCGCAGAGCTGCGCTTCGAGTGACTTTTTCGCCTGCTTTCTGCCGGTGCGTTTGCGCTCGATCCTGACCTCTGGAAGGGCTTTCTTGTCGATTTTTCCGTTCGGCGTGAGCGGCATGGTCTCGATCTGCATGAGGACGTCGGGGACCATGTAGTATGTGAGCGACGCCTTGAGGTAGTTCGTGAGTTCGCTGACATCGACTGCGTGGTCTGCGGTGAAGAATGCTGCGAGGTAGTCTTCCGAACCGTTGCTGCGGACTACCACTTTTGTCCGTTTGATGCCCGGGAAAGTGAGTATGCGGTTTTCGATTTCGTCAAGTTCTACGCGGAATCCGCGGAGTTTGACCTGATTATCGATCCTGCCGAAAAATTCGACTTCGCCGTCCTTGTTGATTCGCACAGTGTCTCCGCTGTGGTAAGCCTTAGTGCCGTTGAGCGTAAAGAATGCCGCCGCAGTCTTTTCGGGAAGTTTGACATATCCGCGTCCTACACATTCGCCGCAGATTATGAGTTCGCCGCAGGCATAAGGGGGAAGGATCTTTCCGAAGCGGTCAAGGACGTAGAACGCGCTGTTCGCGATAGGAGCGCCGATAGTGATGTTTTTTGCACTGTCAAGCTTCTTTGCGCTGCATGTTATCGTGCATTCCGTCGGGCCGTAGCCGTTGAGGATATGAGCATCCGGCGCAAGTTTACGCAAATCGTCGAATACTTTTGCCGGGAAAGCCTCCGCTCCGAGAAGAATCGACCTGAAGCCAGCAAGAGCCTGCCTGAATTCGGGAATATCGAGATAGCTTACTAAGAAAGAAGGTGTCGCAAACATTATATCGACATGGTTTTCTATAAGCATCTGCGAAAGTTCAGCCGGATTGTGGATCTCATGCTCCGTCGCGATGCTTACAGTCTTTCCGTTCAGAATGATGACAAGATCATCCATGACAGACATGTCGAACGATATCGAACTGAGTGCCAGACAGACGTTCCCGCCCTCCTTTCCGTACATATAAGCGTAAGAGAAACCTTCCTGCTGGACAAGGTTCGCGAAGTTGCGGTGATCGACGACGACCCCTTTCGGTTTTCCAGTAGAGCCTGAAGTGTAGATGCAGTAAAGCAGGCTCTCCATCGGAATATCTATATCTGGATTGGTTTCATCCTTTTCTTCCGCGAAAATTTCTTCGAGAGTGAGCGGTTTATAAGGTTTGTCGCTTGAGAAAAGTTCCGTTTTTTCCGCTTTTATTGCTTCCGTCGTGATTATGAACGGGCTTTCGCCGTCTCTCATGCAGAAATCGATCCTGTCGTCGGGATACGATGTCAGAACACCAAGGAATGCACCTCCTGCCTTAATGATACCGAGCTCGATTGCGGGGATATAGACACTCCTTTCGATCATCATAGCCACGATCGTATCTTTTTTGACACCGCGCCTGTTAAGGCTTCTTGCGATGCGGTTGGCAATAGCGTTGAGTTCGCTGTAGGTAAGTTTCTTTCCGTCGGAGATGACTGCGGTTTTGTCCGGATGAGTGGCAACATGCTCCTCGAAAAGTTTGTTTACAGGAACTGCTTTGAACTCTTTTTTTGTGTCGTTCATCTTCGCAAGTGCTTTGCCGGCATCTTCCGAAACCAGAGAGACCTCCGAAAGAGCAGTTTTTTCGATAAAACTGCCGACAGCTGCATCGAAAGCCTCAAGAAAAGCCTTTATGAAAGGAGTGCTGTACATATCGCGGCGGTATTCGGCGTTGAAAACGAATTTTCCGTTTCTGAGATCGACTGTAACTGCTATCGGAGCTTTGGCTGCATCAGGCAGAACGTTTATCGCTTCTGCAGGCTTTCCGCAGATAGTATCGAACGTGAAAGAATCTCCCTGATAAGCAAAGATGATGTCGGAGCGGATCCCGTAAGAAGCCGAGATCTCGGCAAACGAATAGAGGTCGTTCGCCATACTGCCCATAAGCTGTTCCTGGGTCTCGCGGACAAAATCGACAACTTTTTTGTTTGCTGCCGGGTGTATCAGGACAGGAAGAGTCTTGACAAGCATCGTTACCGAAGAAGCGAGACGCGAGTTGTTCCTGCCGTTGTATATCGTCGCAAAAACAGTGTCGTCGGCAAGCGAGAAGCGGTTCAGAGTGAATCCGAAGGCCGTATTGAAGAAGGCGTTGAGAGTGAGTGCGTTTTTGTCGCAGAATTCTTTTGCCTTATCTGCGCTTGTTTTTGAAGTGATTGTAAAAGATGCTGAACCTGAGCCGCTTTCTTCAGGTGATTTCGGCGGAAGGCAGTCTGTTTCGCAGCCTTTGAAAATGCTGTCGTAGTAAGCCCTGGCCTTGTCATAACGCTCTGAAGCACGCGCCTTTTCTTCGTCAAGAGCAGCTTCGAAGCCTGTGTAACGTTCTTTTTCAAGGATCGCTCCGCTGTATGCTTTATCGATATCGGCAAGGAAAACCGCTGCTGAAGTTCCATCCGAAACTATGTGGTGCATATCGATGAAAAGGTAGTTCCCGTCAGGAGTCTTGTAGATTTTTACGCGGTAGAGCGGTTCTCCGATAAGCGTGTAAGGTCTGACGAGCTCCTTTTTGTCCGGAACTTTGCTGCATTCAACAACTTCGACCGTAACTTCAGCGTTGTCGCTGCGTTTAGCGCGGATATCGCCGGTTTCGTCGGCAAAAAGTATCGTCTTGAGGTAAGGGTGAGCGTCAACAGCCGCTTTTACAGCCGAAACAAGCCTCTCGACATCCACTTCGCCGCTGATTTTGAAAAGCTGCGGGATGTTGTATGTGACTGAATCTCCTTCAAGGCTGCTTGATGTGAAGATCCCTTTCTGCGTCTGGGTTATCGGGTAGTCGGCAAGCATTCCGTAATCCTGGGCGCGTTCAGTAGAAAGGATCATCGTTTCAAGCTGTCTGACGGTGCTGTACTGCTTGAGGTCGCTCAGTTTTATCGCAAGATCGAACGCCTTTCCGAGCATGACGTTTAGTTTGAGCATTCCGATCGAGGTGAGACCGGCTTCGAAAAGGTCTGTATCGATGCCGAAACCTTTGCGGCCGATGACTTCTGCTACGATGTCGAATATCGCCTTCTGCGTCTGGGTTTCAGGCGGCGTTGCATCTTCGGTAGCCGTTAGAGCAGGGTAGGGAAGAGCTCTTTTATCGACTTTCTGGTTCTGGTTGAGCGGGATCTTTTCGATCTGCATCGTTACGGCAGGAACCATGTAGTAAGGCTTTTCCGAGCGGATGAATGCGTTCAGAGCCTGAATGTCTATCTGCGTGTCGGCAACGATGTATGCTGCGACGAATTTGCCGCCGCCCTCTTCGTCGAACGCTGCGACCGTAACGTCTTTGATCCCCTCGAAACGGCGGATGACTTCTTCGATTTCAGTGAGTTCGACTCTGAAACCTCTGACTTTGACCTGCCCGTCCCTTCTTCCGACAAACTGGATGTTGCCGTCAGGAAGCATCCGCACGATGTCGCCTGTTCTGTAGACCCTGTCGTATCCCGGTTCGGTCGAGAAGGGGTTCTCGCCGTAAGCCGCGGCAGTTTTTTCGGGATTGTTTTTGTATCCTTTCGTGACGTGTGCGCCGCTCAGCCAGAGTTCGCCCGCAGCTCCCGCTGGAAGCAGCCTTCCGCACGGGTCTACCACATAAAGTTTGACATTGTCGATAGCTTTTCCGATCGGAATATCCTTGTAAAGCCTGTCAACTCTGAAACCTGTGGCTAAAATCGAGCCTTCGGTCGGACCGTAAAGGTTGTAAAGGGCAAAATCTTTCGGCGGTTCGAGCGGAGTGAGTTTTTCACCGGCTACCGAAAGCGAGCGCAGAGTCTTTGTCCCCTCCATCAGAGCGAACTGTCTGCCTACCTGAGTCGTCATTGTCGAATGGGTTATCGAGTTTTCGTTGAAGTATTTCTGAAGCTCGGGAAGGTCAAGCCTGATATCGTCGGCGATTATGTGCAAAGCCGCGCCGGAAGTGATCGTTGCGTAGGTGTCAAAAACATTGGCGTCAAAACCGTAACTTGCATAAGCCGTGACGTTGCAGCCCGGTCCCAACGCATAGAAATCGCGTTCCCATGCCGCTGTGACCATCGTGTTGCTGTGCATGAAAAGGACTCCTTTCGGTTTTCCGGTGGAGCCTGAAGTGTAGAGCATGATGAAGATGTCGTCCTTTTTCGGAGCGGCCGGAAGAGTTTTTGCATCGGGGAGATTGTCGATTTCGGAGACCATCATCCGCTCTCCTTTGAAAGCGTCAGTTATGATGTGCTGAAGCTCGGGAGTCGTGATGAGAAGCGTTGCCTCAGCGTCTTCGACCATAAGATTGAGTCTTTCCGGCGGGTATCCGGGATCAAGCGGAAGGTATGCCGCACCCGCTTTGAGCACGCCCAGCGATGCGGTAAGCATATATTCGCATCTCGGAATGAGAACGCCGACGACGCTCCCTTTTCCGATCCCTTTTTCAGCAAGATGAGCCGCTAAATTATCGGTGATTTTATCGATTTCGGAGTATGTGAAATGTTTTTCCCTGAAGGCGAGGCAGAGTGCGTCAGGAGTCTTTTTGACCTGCTCACGGAAAAGATCAACAACGGTGTGTTCGGTATCGTAAGGCTTTTCTGTCAGGTTGAAACTGTCGAGAAGTTTCCTTTCTTCAGCATCAGTCAGCTCTATATCACCAAGTTTTTCAGCCGTGATCATTCCCTTCAGAACGCTGATGTATGTTCTTGTGAAACTCTGCATGAAAGCTTCGGTGTAGCAGGACTTTCTGTATTTCGCCTTGATCTGGAAAGAACCGTTTTTTTTCATAACGAGAAACTCGATACCGGCTATCGGATCCATGTCGTTCAGGTGTTCGATCTCTATCGCCGAGCTGCCGAAGGGAATAGGTTTGAAGAGGTCTGAATGGTAAACAAAAGTGACATCGGTCGAAATTCCGTAGTTCGCCGCGATCTCGGCAAAGGGCACGCAGTCGTTCTGCTTCATTTCGTAGAAGAAGTCTGACATCGTTTTTATGAGTTCTGCAGGAGCTGCGTTTTCATCGAATGTGCAGTGCATAGGCAGTGTGCGGACAAACATTCCGATAGCTGTTGCGGCTGATTTTGTGCGGCCGTGGAACGCCGTCGTGTAGACGCTCTCCTTTGCTCCGTTGAATTTTGCCAGAGTGTATCCGAAAGCGGCCTGGAAAAGAGCGTTTTCGGTGAGTTTGTGTGCTTTGATGTATGCATCGACAGCATCAGTAAGACCGTTTTCGTCAGCCGAAAGCAGAACTGCTCCCATTTTGTCTTCGCCGTCCCCTGCGACGACATCAGAAATCGGGCGGGAGTCGCATTCAAGGCCGTCAAGTTTGGTCGCAAGCATGTCGCGGAAGCGCTGCATTCTTTCAGGATCATCTTTTGCGGCTTCGTCAAAAGCTATATCGAAAAACGTCGGTTCTTCATCGCTGCACTTTTCTCCGCCGTAAACCGCGGCTATCTGCGGAATAAAAATATTGTGGGAAGCACCGTCCATAACAATGTGGTGGATATCGAAGAAAAACGCGTCGCCCTCTTTCGTGCTGAGGTAGATGAAACGGAAAAGCGGCCCGTTCTCAAGGTCGAAAGGTCTGCACAAACCTTTTGTTCCAGCTTCGATCGTGTCGGCAGTTTTCTCTTCAAAAACGATCTCCTGATTGCGGTAAACCATCGACGGAACACCCTGGACCGTGCGGCACACGGCGAAAATCGCAGGATGATGCGACACAACGGTTTTGACCGCGTCGATGAAACGCGCCTTATCAGTCCCCTGCGGAAGACGGCAGAGCGTCGGCACATTATATTTTGTTGACGACGGGTTTTCGGACCAGTCCATGTAAAGACCGATCTGCGACCTGGTAAGCGGAACACAATCTCTTTTAAGCTTTTTGTTCATCTGATACTCCTCTCTTCATACATCAACAGGTGCTGCTATAGTGCAACTCCTTAAAAAAACCGCCGTTTATATCATAAAATCAAATGTTTTCAATCGTTTGTTCTTAGCTGATTTGTAAAATCTGTTCACAAATTCCTCATAATTTCTTGAATCCACGATGAATCCATTTTGTTATCAATTATCAAAAAACGGTCGTGGATTTTTTCTGTGTGCTTCAGCTCAAGTGTCGGATATTGTTCATTGAATTTCTGGATATCAAGAGGTGAGATTTTTGTTTTGGGATAGGTGTAAATCGTGACTTTTACACCGATTTTCTTTTTGGCAAAGCGTTCCAGAACTGTTAAATCGACATAATTGTCAATCAAAATTCGGCAAATACTCGTGAGTTGTTGCGTATAAATAGTCTCATTTCTCTGAATGCCCGCATGATAAAGATAGTCTGCTGTTCGGCAAGTTCTCCATGAAGCACTGTCGCAAGCATATAAATCCCCTGTTCCGTAAAGGCGTAAGGCAGTTTTCTGACACCTCCTTCCTGGCCGGCAAAATATTTTTGATTTGGTGAAGTAACAATTTGTGACTTCACCAAATCTACTTCATCACGGGTTAGCTGAAACATAAAATCTGCCGGGAATCTGTTGATATTTCTTTTTACCTGCTGGTTAAGTGCTTTCACCGTATAACCGTAAATCTCGGCAAGATCAAAGTCGAGCATCACCTGTTGTCCGCGAATAACCAATATTTTGTTTTCGATGTCGAGTTGAGATTGATTTTCGTTATGAATTACTATCTCGTTTTCCATGTCCAAACACCAAAAACAAATTTTCAACATTGTTGTTATGATTAAATTTTAGAAATTATCAATAAATTTTGATTTTAAATTAAAAATTATAGTCTTCACTCAGCGATACAACGCAATCACCACTCGCATTTCCTCATTCTCAGACACAACATTGTCTAACATATAAATTTCAAAATAATTCAATAAAAATTTATCATAATCGATTTTTTTTATTGATTTAGAAATTGAATTTTCTATTATATAGTTTGATATTTTGTGAGGTGTGAATTGCGATGAATGAAATAGCGATTGCTGTAGAAGCTATAAAAAATGCGGTTTTGCGTTCTCAATATCAAGCGGCTAAGGATGTTAATCGGGTGCAGCTGGCACTTTATTTCGGCGTGGGACGTTTTTTGTTTTCAAAAAAAGGAAAAAGAACATGGGGAACTAAAGTGCTTGAGAGCATAAGCACTAAATTAAGAAATGAACTTCCTGGGCTGCATGGATTTTCAGCCGAAAATCTTAAGAAAATGCGGCAGTTTTATGAAAATTGGCAGTTCTTGGATTCTTCAGATTTAACAAATACGATTCAAAAATTACCTGTGAGACGAAATTCGGTAGTCGCAACTACCGAATTGGAAAAAAGCGGTAGTTATAATTCCCGAATTCATAATCAATGCGCCGGATTTTCCTTTGGAAGATTTTTTCAATGTTCCTTTCCCCCATCATGTTGCGATTTTCGCCACAATGACCACCATGAATGCTTGGAGGAAATATAGATGGAAATCACGACTCAGAAATCATTTGAAGAAGTTCGTTCAATTATTTCCGAGGTAACCAAATTGTGCAGTTTCAGACTGCACAATTAGCAATACCTCTGCAAGCTAACTCCCTAAAATAATTCCCGTTTACGTTCAAGGTCAGAGATGTTTCGCGTTGCTCAACATGACGGAAGCCCTCTCAGTCGCTATGCGACAGCTCTCCCCAAGGGCGAGCCAAGGAGTGAGAGGCAAGAATGCGGGCGGGCAGAGGCGCTCCGATAAAAATCAATGAAATAAAACCAAAAAAACTGCTTGACTTTTGCAAGCTGATAGCTTACTTTTAGATTGCGTTTTGGTTGCGGAGGTAATGCTATGGGAAGAACATCCAATGTTTTTGCGAGGATCGAGCCGGAAGTGAAAGTTCAGGCGGAAGCGGTTCTCAACCGGCTCGGAATTCCGATGTCGAATGCGGTCGATATGTTTTTAAGGCAGGTCGTCATTCACAGAGGTATTCCTTTTGAAGTAAAACTGGCGGCAGACAAGCCTCTTTTTGTCGGTGAACTCAGCAAGGATGAGCTTGACAGAGAGATCGCGAAAGGTTTCAAAGACATCGAAAACGGCAATGTTTATTCGGCAGAAGAAGTTTCCGAGGAAATGAAGCGGCTTTATAAACTATGAACTGGACGATAAATTATTCAGAAAAGGCATTCAACGATCTAAAGGCGATATATGAATACATTGCTTTTGATCTGTACGTGCCGAATACGGCATCAGAGCAAGTAAACCGGATAATGGATTCTGTAAAAACTCTTAACAGTATGCCGATGATGCATCCTGTTTATCCGGAAGAACCTTGGAAAAGCAAAGGAATAAGATTTTTCCCGATCGATAATTATCTTGTTTGGTATTTGCCGCAGGAAAAACAGAAAGCGGTGAATATTGTACGAATCATGTATGGCGGCAGAGATTTTTCAAAAATGTCTGCGGATTAACCCACCCGAATTTATTTGGGAGACACACGCCCTCGTCGCTACGCGCCACTCCCTCTAGCTTAGAGGGAGAGAAAAGAGACACACGCCCGTCAAGGCGCCCCTGATTTCAGGGGAGCTGCCGCAAGCGGCTGAGGGGTCTGTAAGGATTGCAAATTTGCAGACAAAAATTTTGGAATTTACCGATTCCATTTCTTTGAAACAAGCACAAAAAATGGATTTACACCGGCACTAAAAATGTAATCAAAAAAATCGATTTCGGATAAAAGTTGAAAAGCGGATTCATCAAGCCATTTTATGCATTCAGCCAACTGTTCATGCTGCGATTCCAAGTCTTTCCAATGAAGGATCCGCTCGTAATGGGAAACTCTGTTGCGAAGAACGCGGATTCTCTCGAAAATTCTTTGCAGATTCTTAACACTTCGCAACTGTACAGGACATTTTTTCAAACAGGTTTTTATTATGTGGCTTTGAAAAGCCTGTTCTGAATATTCGCCGTAATCAGCGAAGTCCAGAATCCGAGCGATAATTCGGCAATAACGCGGTCGTGAGTAGGATTTTTTTTCTTTTTCTCCAGTTTACCTTTGGCTTCGGAGACTTTTTTTCTGCTGTGATTATCCAAAGGGAGAGTTTCATACCAGTTTTCACCGGCAAAAGAAGAAAGAGCCTTGTCAAAAGCGTTTCTCAACGAAACCTCAAAAATGTTCAAAGTCACATAAAGCGATCGGCAAAGTTCGATATTGTATAAATAACGGGCTAATGCCGTGGATTCATCTGTCCCGTCCTGCCGATATACAGAAAACCTTGACGGAGTGAATATCTTTTCCAGATTTTCATAAAAATCTTTATTCATATTTTGCCTCATTTTTTATCTTGATTATAGAAAATTTTTACCTATAATACTCAGCGTGTGCCGCAGAGATCCTTCTCCTGCTATGCAGTGTCAGGGCCTGCGGACTTCTTTTTTTATCCCGGTTCATCTGTTTTTAAAGAACGATTTTAAAGCAAATCTTTCAACTAATTTCAAATTGTCACAAGAAACAAATATTGATTGTAATTATCAATATATTTGAATAAATCAAGTTTTTAATTTTGTGTTAAATAAATTTTTTTGATAGTGTAATTGATAAAATCTAATGTGTTATGATGATTCGAAACGATAGATAAAAAGAGGCCGATGAAAAAAGCAATGTGCAAAAAATGCACATTCCAAATTCAGACAAGCCGGTCAAACAATATAGTCTTGATATAATTATTTCAGTTGGTTACAGAGTAAAATCTCTCCGCGGCATTGCTTTCCGCCGCTGGGCTAACTCTGTTTTGAAGCAGTTCATACTACAGGGTTATGCGGTAAACCAGAAGCGGCTTCAAACTTTGGGAACTGTCCTGAAACTGATGAAACGCACAGAAGAAAAACTTGATACAGGTCAGGTTTTAAGCGTGATCGAGCGTTATGCAGAAGCACAAAAACCACTTTAGCTTAGTGGGAGCCAAGATAAGGTTCCCTTCGCCACACTGGAGAAGGGTTAGGGATGAGGTCTTATCTTATATCTTAAAAGTCAATGTCAGAACGTTGTTTCCGTTTTCGAATCTCCACTCGGTTTTTTCGGCTATCTGCTTTATCAGGCTGATACCCATGCCGCCTTTGTCGAAAGATTCGAAATCCTTTTCTGCGGAACTTTCGCCGGCAAAGGGGTCGAAGCGAATGCCGTTATCCTTCAGGGTGACGGTGAGAATGCCGCCGCCTGCTGAACACGAGAATTTAATGTATGATGCGCCGGAATAGCTGACTATATTCACGAATGCCTCTTCGCACGCAAGAAGTGCTTTTTTAGCTCCGGAACTGCCGGGACATTTCTCCGTTACAGTCTGTTTCACGATCCTGAAATCTTCGAGTGCAGGCTTGAGTTCGCATACCGTTTCTCCGCTGCGGTAGAAAAGTGAAAGAACGGTTATGTCGTCGAACTGATCGCAGCCTGAGAAAAACTCCTCGACCGAGTTTTTGACAGAGTTTACCGCGGCAGAGCTCTCTTTCGGAGTGTTATTCTTCAAAAGAGAAAGAAGTCTTTCCGTGCCGTAGAAAGCTTTTTCCGTGTTCACAGCCTCGGTCACGCCGTCGGTATAAAGCAGGAATCCTTCGCCTTTTTTCAAAGTCAGTTTTCCGTTTCTGATGCCTGCATCTTCAAAAAGACCGAGCGCGATCCCGGGCTCAGGATTCAGGAACGAGACTTCGCCTCCTGAAATCAGCAGGGGCGCGTTGTGGCCGGCGTTGGCATAGGTGACGACTCCTGTTTTCGGGTCGATCACAAGCACGAAGACAGTTGCGAACATCCCTTCTGGATTCTGGGCGCAGAGATCGTCGTTGACTTTGTTGAGAACTGCTGCTGGATCCATGATCTGTTTCATTCTGTCGCGAAGTATCGACTTCGTAAGTGCCATGAACAGTGCGCCTCCGACACCTTTGCCTGAAATATCGCCGATCAGAGCGCAGTAGTTGCCGTTTTCGAGGGCGAAAGCGTCGTAAAAATCACCGCCGACCTCTTTTGCCGGCTGCATTAGAGCAGATATCTCAACACCGTTCCTGCATTCATCGAACGAAGCAGGGACCATGCCGTACTGTATTTTCCTTGCAACATCGAGCTGTGCCTTTGCCTGCTCGCTTTCAGCCGTGATGTTTGCGATATTTTTGATGTAAATGTGAATATCGTGCGACATTTTTTCAAAAGCTTCTGCAATGGATCTCATCTCGTCCTGCGAACTGATGTTCAAAGGCTCTTCCTCCTGCGACGGGTCGAAAGTCCGCATACGGTTCGCGATCGTTCTCACAGGCATTACGATCCTGCGGTGGATTATGAGAAAGAGCGTCAGATGGGCGATAAATATGAGCAGCGAGATCGGGATCAGCGTCATAAAGAAATGTCTGGTGATTCCGGTGTTATACAGATAGAGAGCGTTATCGGCACCGATCAAAGCTCTGACTTTGCCGTTATCATCGAAAAACGGGACTATCCAGGTCATATCTCTGCCGAATTCGTTCTTGAGGATAAGGAGTTCGTCGCTTATTTCCCCCTTTATCGCAGCCTTTTCCTGAGCATGGAGCGGATGACAGTCTCTTACCGTGCCGAGCTTCAGCTGTTCCGCCGCGGTACGGTCGTTTCCGTCGTCTGAGGCGACAGCCATGATATAGTGGCATTCGTCGTTCCCTTCGATCGTATAGATGTAAAGATAATCGAGTTCAAAACCTTTGCATATCGATCGCAGTCTGTGACGTATTTTGTCGTAAAGCTCTTTGTTTTCGGGATCAGTCACGGCATCAAGTCCGTATTCCGAAATCATTGCTCCGGCGACTTTGGCAGCGTTTCTGGAATCGTCGCGGGAAGTTTTGAGTGCTGACGAATAGAAATTGCGGTAGGTGACGAGTGCGCATGCGGCAATGACCGCGATCAGTTCCGCTATAAGGACCGCGGCTATTTCTTTCTGGATAGAGTGTCTCATGCTTCGATATGGAGTCTTTTGTCGAATCCCGCCATGCTGAGCACGCTCATAATGTCGGGCTGGACGTTGCGGAGAGTGAGTTTTCCGTTCATCTTTTTATGTGCTGCGACGATCTGGCGAAGCCCTGCAGAAGAAATGTATTCCAGTTTTTCAAGGTCAAGAACGAGTGATTCGACATTGCTTTCAAGCTCTGAAACAGCCTTTTCGAGTTCCGGCGAAGCCTGGGTGTCAAGCCAGCCGTCGACTTTCAAAGTTACTTCAGTTCCCTTTGTGATCTTCTGTACCGCCATTGTTTCCTCCATTTAAAATTTCTCTGAAATCCACTGTTTTCACATCAGTTTCTGCTGCATTTCCTGCCGTGCAGACGGCGCATTTATATCCCGGAAAAGCATCGATTTCGGTGAAATTGTAATTTTTTGTATCAACGCTCTGCCGCACACCGGTTTTTCCGTCATTACCGATAAGGATCTGAAACGAATCAAGCGGAAGCCTCATTCCGAGCCCCGTCGCCTTCATAAAACTCTCTTTCAGCGTCCAGTAGCGGAAAAAAAGTTCGTTTCTCTCTTCTGAAGCCGGAAGAGCCGCGATATTTTCATATTCTTCACGGAAAAAGAATTTTTTCGCGATATCAAGGTCAGTTTCCGTTATTTTCTCGATGTCGCAGCCGGTTTCGTTTTCAGATACTGCGACCATGACAAGATCCTCGGAATGCGAAATATTGAAATTAAATCCTTCGACCCCTTTGAGAAAAGGCTTTCCGTTTATTTCAAAACCGTAATGAATTTCAGGAATTTCAATCCCGCAGTCAGTCAAAGCCTTTCTCAAAAGCACTTCAGCACCCAGTGAAAGCACCCGGTCTTTCAGAAAACGGTAACGGAGAACTTTTTCCCTGCGCTCCGGTGAAACGGCGTCAAAGGCACTATTGTAGAGTCCGGTTTCCTTCAGAGATTCAGTATTTGCGATATAAACAAGAGTTTGCATTAAACCACCAGCAAAAAACGGAAGACTTTAAAAAAAATCAGAAAAAAGACAAAAAAAATGCGGGCGAAAACGCCCGCATTCAATTTTACAACGTTACGGCGTTACGTCGTGACGACGTGACGATTATTTGTTAACCTGGAATCTTACATCGCCTTTTTCAAAGAAGTTGACGATTTCGTTTGCAGCAGCTTCTGCAGCGTTGTCGTTTGCTTCGCTTGTCTGAGCGCCCATCTTCTTCGGGGTGAAGAAAACTCTGCCTTCGAATTTTGCCTTGAGCTCTTCAGCGTTGTCCGGAGCTACGTCGGCAACATATTTGAAATCGGGCCTTGCTTCAAGAACAGCCGCGAGGTCTTCCTCGTTGATGATCTCTTTTCTTGCGGTGTTGATGAGTGTAGCCGGTTTCGGCATATCCATCATGAACTCTTTCGTGATCGACTTTTTGGTCTCGTCGTTAGCCGGGATGTGAAGCGAAACATAGTTGCAGGTCTTGTAGAGCTCTTCTTTGGTAGCGATGTATTTTACGCCCTCGGACTCGATCTTCTCTTTGGTGAGGAACGGGTCGAAAGCATAAACTTCCATGCCGAGTCCCTTCGCGATTCTTGCAACGTTTCTGCCGACGTTTCCGTAAGCCTGAAGACCGAGTTTTTTGCCTTTAAGCTCGGTTCCGGTTGTCGGAGTGAAGCATGTTCTTGCGGTATAGATTGCCATACCGATCGCAAGTTCAGCAACAGCGTTTGCGTTTACGCCGGGAGTGTTCATAACGACGATGCCTTTCTCTTTTGCAGCCGCACAGTCAACGTTGTCGTATCCTGCGCCGCCTCTGACTACGATCTTGAGTTCCGGAGCGGCATCCATGATCTCTTTCGTGATTTTGTCGCTTCTGATGATGACTGCGTTTACGTCTTTTACAGCAGCTTTGAGCTCGTCAACGGATGTGTACTTTTCAAGTTTGCGGACTTCGTAACCGGCCGCTCCGCAGATTTCTTCGATTTTTGCAACAGCTTTTGCTGCAAAAGGTTTTTCGGTAGCAAGAAGAACTTTTTTCATATCAACCTCCATAAAAAAAGTGTTAAAAAGAACAGCACGGTTATCTAATATTTTAAAAACTGCTTTGTCAAATATATCCGAGGAATAAAAAACTATCTCGTTTTTTCAGCGACTTCTCGGTCGACAGCTTCCCGTTCCGCTGCGAAAATATCGAAAAGAACAGGGTCGAGTTTTCCCGCTTCTACCTCTTTCTGCAGAATTGAAACCGCCACTTCGGGTGAAATTGCCTTTTTGTAAGGTCTGTCTTTCGCTGTCAGGGCGTCGTAGATGTCGGCTATCGCGAGCACACGCTCGATTATACCGAGTTCTTCCGCTTTTTTGTGGAAAGGATAGCCGCTTCCGTCGAGTTTTTCGTGGTGCGATGCCGCGACATTGGGAACTGCCCTGAGAGAGCGCGGCCAGTCTATGGAATTGAGAAGTTCATAACTGTAAAGGACGTGTTTTTCCATGTCGGAACGTTCATCATTCGTCAGAGTTCCTCTCGGAATATTGAGATAGGAAAGCTCGTCCGCGGTGACGATTTCTATTTTTTCGCCGCCGGCGTCTACGGAAATACGGGAAGCTTTGTCAATAAGTTTCTGCTCGCTTTCGTCATGCGGACGCGGCATATCGAGCGAATCGAGCTTTTCGAGGAATTCCTTGGCTGTCTCTTTTTCTTCGCCTTCAGGCATGAAGACAAGGGCGTATTTTATGCGCCACTTCATTGTGTCGAGCTCTTCCGGATAAAAGCGGTGCTGTTTCATGAGCAGTTTCTCGCGGACGCCTACTTTGCCGAAATCGTGCAGCAGAGCGGCTGTTTCGGCAACTTTTACGGTGTTTTTGTCTACGCTGTAAAGACCTGCGACTTTCGGGCTTTGCAGAGCGCGTTTCAGGATCGCCGTCGTGTATGCCGCGACACGGATGCTGTGGCCTTTTGTTATCGGATCCCGCTGTTCTATAGCTTTTACCGAAGAAATTATCATGTTGTTGAGAAGTTTTTCGGTTTCGAGAAGAAGTTTGTTGTTCTCGACCGAAACCGCCGCCAGAGTCGAAAGACTTGTCAGCATGATCGTGTCGAAGTCGCTGAAAGGAACCGGCTCTCCCGATTCGTTGTCGAGTTTGTTGATGAGCTGGACTGCTCCGACGATGTCGCCTGTGGCGGTTTTCATCGGAACCGTGATGATCGAGACAGTCTTGTAGTTCAGTTTTTTGTCGAGTTCGCTGTTGAAAGTGTAGGGGGCGCTTTCCGGGATCTGATATGCGTCGTGGATGTTCAGCGTTTCGCCTTTGTCGCAGACATATCCTACGAAACTTCTTTTGTTGAAAGGGATCTCCCGCTTTTCGAACACTTTGGAACCGAGGCGGCTGTTCTGGCTTGAGACAAAGAAAATTTTGTCGTGGTCCTCGTTCATCAGGTAGAGTGTGCCCGCTTCGGCGTTTGTCGCCCTGCGGAGGAAAGTCAGGATCTGTCCGTAAAGGGCACCGGGATCCTTTTCGACGCTGAGACTTATCCCGATCTGCGCGTTTTCGAGGATTTTATTGTACAAATCAATGTTTATATTGATGAAATCAAGTATGTATTCGAGTGAAAAACGGTCGAACTTTTCTCCGTCGACAAGAAAAACACGCGGATTCAGCTGTTTGAAACTGCAGTCGAAGGATACGACCAGAGTCGCTTTCGCGTTTTTTATCAGCGGAAGGTCAGGCTGATAGTCGTGCATCGCTATTATCAGGATGTAAGGCTTGTTTCCGAGTTCAGTCAGTTTTGCCCCGATTTCGGAAAAAGTCTCATAGATAACCGGCATCCTCTTATCGAAGCGCTCGATTTTAAGAAACGACGGAACAAACACCAGATCTTTATTCAAGACTTCCTCCATTAATTGAATTTCAAAACAATGTTTCCGGGCAGCGGATCAAGTTGCCTCATTTTTACGCCTGCCTGGGCGAGCATCAGTTTTGATGCTTTGACCGCGTCGGTTCCGGCATATTTGTCGGAAAGATAGACGATTTCGGAGATTCCCGACTGTATTATCGCCTTGGCGCATTCGTTGCACGGAAAAAGGGCGACGTAAATCGTACAGCCCCGGAGATTCTGGATCGAATTAAGTATTGCGTTGAGTTCGGCATGAACGACGAAAGGGTATTTTGTGTCGAGGTATTCGCCTTCACGCTCCCACGGAAGTGCATCGTCGCCGCACCCTGCCGGAAAGCCGTTGTATCCGACACCGACGATACGGTGTTCATTATTCACGATGCAGGCTCCTACCTGAGTGTTCGGATCTTTGGAACGTTGCGCACTGAGCAGAGCGATTCCCATGAAGTACTGATCCCACGAAATGTAGTTTTCTCTTTTCGCCATATTTCCTCCGCTGAAAAGGACAAAACGCAAAAACCAGTTATTTTTGTTCAAAAAACGCAAAAAAGCAAATGTTATTCAAGTTTGTTTATTTTATGCTTTGACTTATTTACGCTTTCTGCTAAAATTCGTAGTTTTTAGGTCTTGAACTTTTGAAGGAGAGATTGTAATGAAAAAACTTTTTCTGTTAATCCTTGCGCTTTTGACGGCGGTTCCAGTGTTTGCTTACACCGGGACCACGATCGGCCCCAATGTTTCGCAGCTTGACGGCAAAGAACTTCAGTGGGAAGCCGGAAGTTTTGACTATTTTGTAATGTTCAAATCATTGATGAGCAACGAAAACAGGAATCAATGCAGTGTCGACGGATCTGTCGGCTGTGATCTTCCTGGCAACCCCGAACCTGACACATGCCTTACGCAGAGCACTTTCCAGCTCACAAACCGCCATGTTCCGGAAGACGCTTATGTCGAAGCGGCTTACCTTGTATGGTCTGTCAGTGTGGATCCGAACAACATTCACACAGATAACACTGCAACCCTCAACTTCACGTCGGAAGACGGCAAAATCAACGAAACTATTGATGTCGCGGCATCAAGAGCCGGTATGCTCGGAACAGATGCGAATCCGGGACAACAGGATTTCACTTTTGAAGGAATAGCTTATGAAAGTTCGGGTCAGATTGTCGGCGGTCACTACACATACCGTGTCGATATTACAGATTTCTTCAATAAGATCCATGCCGAAGGTCGAGATCTGGGTTACAAATCTGACGGTCTTTCTCTTTACGGAAACTACACCGTAAGCGGTATCGACTGCACAAACGACGCCGGATATATCTCTCAGGTCGACGGCTACACGACATACAGTTCGACTGTAATGGCAGGCTGGTCGATCATAACCGTTTACCGCTCGACAAAAATAAGCGCGAAGATGGTTTACATCTACAACGGTTTCAGCCAGTATTCAGGACAGTATGTCGACCTCGGTATTTCGGGTTTCGAATTCCCCGATAAACCTATCGTAAAAATGACTTTCGCAGTTCACGAAGGTGACCCGGGATTCGCTTACGCGACAGGCTGCGGCGGTCTCCTCGGCGGCGGTGCATGCCCTCCGGAAGGTCTTCAGGTAACCGGTCAGACCACTCCTGCGGAAAGCACTGTAATTGTCCAGAACGACTGTAACCCGCCGAAATTTCAGGATTCCGACGGAACAGCTTTCAACTATTCCGAAACATACAACTCGATTTCGAGTATCTACGGCTGGCAGGATTCTGTTCCGACCTGTGCGGGCGGCGATCCGAACAACCCGAACCCCGATACTTTGGAATACACCATGGATGTCGACACTTTCCTGCTTGATGCTGAAACCAATCCGCTTTATGACGAGCAGTTCAAGAAAGGCGACACCAATATGTTCATCAGGATCGGTGCCAACAGAGACGTCATCTACACGAACTACATGGTCGTTTCCGTTGATACCAAAGCACCGAGATACGATATTCCTGTCAACCCGGTAACTCCGGACGGAAGAGAGAAAAACTTCTGTTCGTGTTCGGAACAGGCAGACTCGATCTGCTCGACTGCTCCTTTCTACTTCATGATAAAGATCCAGAACTGGGGTGACGACATTTCGACGAATGTAACGGTACAGGATACTCTTGCAGTCAATAAAATCTCCTATGTGCCCGGCACGACCGAGATGTGCAAAGAGTGGAAAAGCGACAACGTCTGCAAAAAATGGATCCCGATCGAGGACGTAAACGGCGCGTTCCCGCTTGCAAATCCTTATAAAGTTGCAGATACGCTCTACTACTGCGACCAGGCTACCCAGGTTTGCGACGAAACGGTAATGGTCCGCTTCAAAGTTATGCCCAAAGAGAATCTGGCGAAGAACGAAGTCATCGAAAATACGGCTATTATCAGCGACGACAGCGGCAAACCTTACAAAACCAACACTTCGATCCCGCTCAGACTTACACTCGGCAACTGCCCGTCTCCGGCTGCATGTGAAAATCCTGACCTTACACCGTGCGGCGGATACGGCGACGGCGGCGGATGCGAAAAGGATGAAGAATGCGGCACCGGCAAAGTCTGCAAGGACGGCGCGTGTGTTTTCGATGAGGCAAGTTTTGCTTCCAGCGTAAATGTCACGATGGCTGAAGGCAAAAACTCTCCTGTCAGCGATTCCGCTATAATCATTCCGGCTCCGACGGACAACCTTGTAATGGGTCAGTTCTCAGTCATCGCTTCAACCGAGGATAAAGATAAGAATTTCACCTTTGATTCAGTCACGACAAGCGTTTACATCAAAGATCCTGAGACAAAACTGAACAACATCAGGCTTGTTTACGACAAAAACGGAAACGGTCATCTTGACGAAGGCGAAAACGTTGTCGCTGAATCGACAATAAATTCGAAGACTGCAACTTTCGCGCTGAAAGCTGAATATGCCAACTATCCGGTCAATGAACTTCATCACTTCATCATCGTTTCGGATGCCACCTACAAGACTCCCGAAACAGTTCCGGTAAACACGAGCTTCTATTTCTATGTTGAAAGTGCTGAAAACTTCAAGTTCAGCAACGTAAAGAACATAACTACCAATATGGACAAACAGCCTCTTCAGTTCGCAGAGTTCTCTTTTGAGCCTACGACTGAAGCGTTTGTTTTCACGAAAGGCGGAACCGAGCCGGCTATCCCGTCTATTTCAAAAATAAACAAGGAACCTGTTGCTGTCCTTCAGATCAGGGCTAAGTCGATCGCAAACAGCAATTCCATCAAGAAGTTCACTGTCAAAACGACATCAAAGTCGGTAAAATTCAAAGACGGGATCAGAAAGCTTTCCCTCTATCTCGACGCTGACAAGAACGCTTCCTATGAAAGCGAGCAGATGATTGCCTCGATAGTTCCTGAAGAGACGACAGGCAGCATCGAGTTCGTTCTCGATACTCCGCTTCCTTTTGAAGCAGGTGAGGAAAAAACGCTTCTTCTTGTAGCAGAATTCAATATCCCGAAAGACCAGACTGCTCAGATCGAAATAACGAAATCGAAATTCAAACTCGCAAATGACATGGAAGTTATCGGTCTTCCGATAAAATCAAAGGAATTCAGCTACAAATGCGAAGAAGGCGATTACACCTGTCTTGACGGCGACGATGACGGCGGAAGCTGTGCTGTAACGGCTGTCGATGATGAAAACACCGGCGTTTTCGCTCTCGTTATTGCTGCACTTCTTTTTGTTCTCGGCTTTGCGTTCACAAGAAAATCCGACGCGAAATAACTCTTTTCCTTAAAATAAAATCAGTTTAAAACCATTAATAGATCCTTTTTTTGCAAGTACCGCGAAAAAATCTTTGTTTTGCAAAATTTATATTATTGCTAAAAATATCTAAAAATCTTTAGAAATATTTTTATTGTTGTATAATGGAATGTTTTTGCGGAGGAATGAAAATGAAAAATCTGGTTTTTATTTCACTTTTTCTGGCAACATTTTTTCTTTCGGCGCAGATGGTGGTCGAAAGTCCTGAAACAGACGCTCTGCTCGCGACGCAGATGCTTCTCATCAACGAGCTTGCGATCGACAGCCGGACTGCCGAAACGGAGCGGTTTCTTGAGTATCTTACGCAGTTTGCCGATGTGATTTCTACAATTAAAAAAGGACAGGAAGCTGCATCAAAAGTGCTGCAAATCGGTAACGAACTTAAAAACAAAAGCCGCGAAGAGTGGCTTGACGAGGTTGAAAAAGCGCTTTCGGGAACTTTCCCTGATATCGGCGAAATTTCGGAATTCGCAGGGGAAGGTGAATTCGGTGCAGCTTCCGCAAGTGCCGGAAAGTATGCAGCCTATGTTGCAGGGTGGAACAGAAAACTTGCTGATTACCACGACTCTCTGCTTGAAAATTACGGCGGACAGATGATGTTTCCGGAGCTTTTTCCAGCCGCTGCAGAATCGGGAAAAGAGTTCATTCGTGGCGAAAGTGCTCAGAAAATCGTGCACAAGGCATGGCTTGAATCGGGAATGGAATACGAAATGAAAAACGATGCCGTGCGTGAAGAAATGTTCAGGCGTTACTACGAGGAATACATGAAAAGCGCGAAGGAAAACGACAATATCGAGGCGCTGGGGCTCGCGAACCTCATGCAGGCTGGCTATGTCACGGCCGAAACGCTTGAGCATATCCGTAAAAACCTTGATCTGAAAGTGATGAGAGAGCAGTTCGACCGCGATTCTGCGGGATCGTATCTCAAGTTCCTGCAGGATGAAAAGAAGGAAAACGGCGCGGCTAAAGAGCGGAAGAAGAGCATTTTCGGGCTTTGACGGGGTTGGATTTGTTCACGGTGCTGCTTTTTTTCGTGTTTTTTTCTTCTGTTGACGCATCTTCGGCGGAATTGATAGAAAAGGAGTATTCGCGCATCATTGAAAATGCAGTGAAAAAATATCCCTATATTTCGGCAAACGGTGCGAAAACGGTGATAGATCCTGCTTTGGTAAAGGCAGTGATTTATGTTGAATCCCGCGGAAGAGCTGATGCGAAGAGCGCGGCCGGGGCTTACGGGCTTACGCAGATAATGCCCCGTACCGCGAAACTTCTCGGGTGTGACTATGAAACGCTGAATGTCCCGAAAAACGCAGTCGAATGTTCTGTCAAGTTCCTTGCTGCGCTTCTTACCTACAATAAAGGTGATCTGGTCAAGAGTTTGTCCGGTTACAACGGCGGAACTTATTCGACTGAAACTAAACCGACCGAAAAGAGCGGAAAACTTGCCGGAAAAATTTACGAAAATCCCGAGACAAAACGCTATGTTGTGTCGGTTTTGCGAATGTTTGAGTTTTTTAAAAAAAGAAAAATAGAGCCAAAATATCAATAAAATCAGGCATTTGTCTTGGATTGCGGAAAAAATGTTGACATCGGGAAAACATTTGATTATAAAGCGCGGCAATTTTCTTGTTCATGTGTGGGCTCGTAGCTCAGCGGGAGAGCACTGCTTTGACGTAGCAGGGGTCAGTGGTTCGATCCCACTCGGGCCTACCATGTTTCTTTTGAGGTTGATATGTTTGAGGTAATACTTCCCGACGGAAAAAAAGTCGAATCCGAAATTTCTGAAAACTGGCTTTCATTTATCAAACGCGAAATAGGCGAAGGTCTTGCGAAAGCGGCTGTCGCTGTTTCAATAAACGAAAAGCTGGTCGATGTCACATCTGAAGTCGAGTCAGGCAATATGTCTGTAATCACTCTGAAAAATCCTGAAGGCGTCGCGATTATGCGCCACTCGGCATCTCACATCATGGCCGATGCAGTGCAGAAGCTTTTTCCTGGAACGAAAGTCACGATCGGTCCTTCGATAGAGAACGGTTTTTATTACGATTTTGATTCGGAACACCGTTTTTCGGTTGACGATTTTGAGCAGATCGAAAAGAAAATGACCGAAATCGTTAAAGAGAAACAGCCTTTTATCAGAAAGGTTGTATCAAAAGAAGAGGCGATTGAGCTTTTCACCAAAATGGGTGAAAATTACAAAGTTGAAATTATTGAAGATCTGGGCGAGCCTTTCGTTTCGCTCTACTATAACGGCGATTTTGTCGATCTTTGCCGCGGTCCCCACGTTCCGAACACAGGTTTTGTAAAGGCTTTCAAACTTATGTCGGTTGCCGGTGCTTACTGGAGAGGCGACGAAAACAAAAGCATGCTTCAGAGGATCTATGCGACCGCTTTTCCGAGCAAGGAATCTCTTGACGAATACCTCAAAATGCTTGAGGAAGCGAAAGAGAGAGACCACAGAAAAATCGGCGCGGATCTTGATCTGTTCACATTTTCCGAAAATGTCGGCGGCGGTCTTGTTCTCTGGACTCCGAACGGCGGCATAGTCAGAACAGTTATCGAGAATTTCTGGAGAAAACAGCACGTAAGAAACGGATATAATTTGGTTTTCACTCCGCACATCGGAAGAAGCCTTCTTTGGGAGACCAGCGGTCACCTCGGATTCTACAAGGAGAGCATGTACTCCCCGATGCAGATCGACGAGTTCGACTACTACGCCAAGCCCATGAACTGCCCGTTCCACATCGAGATCTACAAGAGCCGCGTGCGCTCCTACCGCGAACTCCCCTGCCGCTGGGCCGAACTCGGCACCGTGTACCGCTACGAGAAGAGCGGCGTGCTCCACGGCCTGATGCGCGTCCGCGGCTTCACGCAGGACGACGCGCACATCATCTGCACGCCGGAACAGATCGAGAGCGAGATCAAGGAAGTCCTCGAATTCTGCCTCTACATCTGGAAGACCTTCGGGTTCCCGGAGATCAAGGCGTACCTCTCCACCCGTCCCGCCAAGGCGGTCGGCGATCCCGCCCGCTGGGAACAGGCGCAGAAGTCGCTCGTCCAGGCGATCGAAGGCTGCGGCCTCGAATACGAAGTGGACGAGGGCGGCGGCGCGTTCTACGGCCCGAAGATCGACCTCAAGATCAAGGACGCAATCGGCCGCGAATGGCAGACCTCCACGATCCAGTTCGACTTCAACCTGCCGGAACGCTTCGGCATCACGTACGTCGGCGCGGACGGTGCGCTGCATCAGCCTTACATGGTCCACCGCGCCCTCTTCGGTTCGCTGGAACGCTTCTTCGGCATCCT
>CACZFE010000013.1:5175-33972 GCA_902780365.1 uncultured Spirochaetales bacterium | reverse complement strand
GGCCCGGGTGCAGGTCCTGTAGGCGTATGCGAAAAACTCGTTGAATTCCTTCCGAACCCGTTCGTAGTCGAAAAAGACGGCCTTTACACCTTCAACGACTCCGACAACTCGATGGGAAGAGTCCGCTCATTCTACGGAAACATGGGCGTAACGCTCAAAGCGTTCATCTATATCCTTGAATACGGCAAGGAACACCTCGGCGAAACCGCTCAGAATGCAGTTCTCAACGCGAACTACATCAAAGCGTGCCTTCGTGACTACTACCACCTCAAATACAAATCAGACACGCTCCACGAAGTCGTTTTCGACGATTCCGAGATGCCGAACCACATCACGACGATGGATATCGCGAAAGCTCTCATCGACCGCGGCTATCATCCGCCGACAGTCTACTTCCCGCTCATCGTTCACGGCGCACTCATGATCGAGCCCACCGAAAGCGAAAGCAAAGAGACTCTGGACGAATTCATTGAAGCAATGATCGACATTGCCGAAACCGCAAAGACCAATCCTGAGAACATCCTCAACGCTCCGCTGAACACTGCTATCAGCCGCCCGGACGAAACCCTTGCGGCAAGAAAACCGGTGCTCAAATGGCAACATTAACTTCAAAGGGCGGCCTTCGGGCCGCCTTTTTTTTATCTTGTGACAACGTGACGACGAAACGCCGTGACGACCGTGACGACAACGTGACGACAAAAACGTGACGACGAAACGGCGAAACGACGTGACGATCAATCAATTGACCGGGTTCCGTTGCAGTCCGGATAAGCGGAACAACTCCAGAATTCTTTTCCTGAATTTTTTCCTTTCTGAGCGACTCGTCTGATCATCGGTTTGCCGCATTTGGGGCACTCCGGTGCATTTTCCTCCACGCTTTTTTCGGTGCGGTTTGCAAGGCGTTCTGCCGTCAGTTTTTCGGTGAAACCGCCCTCTTCCCTGAATGTTTCTAACTGGTTGATTATCTGTCTGCGAAGCATCATCGAGAGTCTTCGGCACAGAGTAACAATGCAGTTGGCTTCGACAAGCGAGTCGTTGCCAGTCAGCCATTGGTCGAATTTTTGTTTCTGAGTCATTATGTGAACGGAACTATTGTAAACAACATCTTCTTTATAGTCCGGATGCTCCATTCGCACCGCCTGAACTTCTTTGTATTCAGTCGATTTTATCGACCAAGGGAAACTGCCGTGCCGCAGGATCCAGTTGATGTAGTCATTTGTGAGTTCGGAAAGACTCGCTCTGGCGACATCGGAAAGCTTCATTTCCGTTTCTTTCGATGTGCTATGGCGGGAAACACCTTCCGCAATGTTTGCGGGAACAGAACGCGCCGCCTGCGTCATCTGGTCATACTGACGGCCGCAAGGATCATTCTTCCTGTCAAGATACTTTTCACAGAAATCTTGTGTCGCAATTTGAATTATGTTACCCAAAACCCAAGTGTCAAGCCAATAAAAACTCGGAACTTTAATTTCCATTTTTCAATATCCAAAAATTATAATTAAAAAACATCAACTATTAATTTTCAGATTTAAAAATAAAAAGTCAAGTTTTCTTTAAATCGTTACGACGAAACACCGTGACGATGCGACGACGAAACGTGACATCGAAACGACGTAACGCCGTCACTACGACAAGATGACGACGAAACGATGTGACGCCGTGACGACATTCTTTGGAGAAACTTGTAAATTCCGATAAAAAAAGAGGCGGCTTCTGCCGCCCCTAAAATTTTTGATTGTTGTCTGATTGTTACTGCAAATAACCCTGGCATGTAGCTGTGCAACCGCCATGGCAACTTCCATCACAAGAGCCCTGACAACCGTAACCACAAGCTGCAGGCTGCTGAGAAATTTCTTCAGCATCTACAACAGCTGATGCCGGAAGAGAAAGAAGCTGATTCAGGTCGTTAACATCTTTTTCAGGCAGCGTAAACTGTGCAACAACCGGTGTAAACATTGCAAAAAGCATTGCTTCCTTAACAAGATTTTCCGGAAGCAGAAGTTTCGAAATTTTCATGAGATCCTCCTTAAAAAAAATTATTAAAAAAGGGGTTGTTAACCCTAACTAAACTCGTTTCCCTCCGAACAGACTGTTTATCTTTAAAACAGCTTTTATTGTCTGCTTTTCTGTTTCTGTGATTTCAGACATATTTTTGTTTAGAAATCTTTTACCCTGGAAATATGCATTTGCAATCGCTTTAATTTTGGCAAGTTCACATTTCATCTGCGATTTTTCGGCGAAAGATCCTGTTAAAGCAAAATTAGCTGCATAGCAGTCGATGCAGACAGGAAAAAGATAACAATTGTTAAAACAATCATCATTTATAAACAGTTTCTCATCTGATAAATCCATTTTCTTTATTTCAGCAATCTGTTCTTCATTCATGGAAACAGGAGAAGAAAATGTACAAAAATATTCCTGACCGTCTAAATCTATTACGCGCATTCCGTTGCCGCCTATTCCGCACTGTCTGCGATATTCTTTTTCAGCTTCACATCTTGCCAAAGGAAGACTGAAAATCTGTGCCGGCTTAACTTCGGGGTGAGCAACATACCAGTCAGCCAGTTTAAAAAGCTGCTCCGTTATGATTTCCAGATTTTTACCGGGATCCTTGATATCCTGACCTTCGGCAAAATTTGATCCGTTGATCTTAAACCCTTTTTCATGTAAAAAAATGAAGTCTTCAGCAAGATCAGCTAAATTTTTATCGGAAATAGTCATTTTTACAGGTTCGTCAGGCCAGTTTTTATGAAAAAAATCCAAATCAATTTTATCAAATGAATTGCTGCGGTTCAGATCATGCGTCTTTTTTTTGCCGTCCAGACTAAGACAGATATAAAAATAATTCTTGTGGGCAGTCAGCCATTCTTTAATTTCGTCCGTCAGAACAGTTCCGTTCGTATCTGCATAAAAGCAGTAGCTCTTAGGCCAAGTCCTGCTCCATGTCCACTCGCAGACTTCTTTTATAATAGGAAATTCAAGGAAAGGTTCTCCACCGAAAAAACCTATTTTAATCTCTTCGTAATCTCCTGTTGTCAGGTACTTTTCAACAGTTTTTTTGGCAAATTCGATATCCATTTTTCGCAAATCTTTGTGATGTTCGTAACAGTAAACACAGTTCAGATTGCAACGGTGCGTTATAATCAGCGTCAGTTCAAAGGGCGGCTTCTTTTCAACCATTATTTTCTCCTTATCAGCATGAACCAAAAAATTCCGGTAAATATACCACGAAAGGTTGTAAAATCAAGAAAATAAAACCTTTTATTGGTGTTTTTGCTTTAAAAACTACATTAAATGCGGTTCTTTTAGAAATTTTTATATTTATATTTACACGCCATGGATGTGAAGAAGATTTTCGGCAGTAATCTGCGCCAATACAGAAAAAAGAATCACCTGACACAGGAAGCTCTCGCGGAAGCAATAGGTGTAACTTCCAAGCATCTGGGGCTTATCGAAAACGGTTCGACTTTCGTTTCGGCAGAGCTTATCGAAAAAGCTTCGGCATTTCTCGGCATTTCTCCGGCGACTCTTTTTTATTCCGATGAAGAAATTTCAGGCAGCGATAGTTTTTTAAGCACAGTCGACCGTGTAATCGATGAAGAAATGGCCGCAGCAATAAAAAATATCAGGCATAAAATACGCGAAAACCTTAAAGCAGAATCTTCCGGGAAATAAGCTGATTTCAAACTATCTCATAACGACGAAACACCGTAACGCCGTGACAACGACAACGTGATGACGTGACGCCATGACACCGTTACGACAATTTTGAAAAAATTCTGTAATTCGTGTCATCGAACGGCGGGCAGTATACCGCGAATTCGATCATCCTGAAGGCGTGTTCATACTCTTTTGCGAGCGAAAGCATCACATCGGCGACTACAGCCGGGCTGTTTCTGAAGGCACCGCAGCCAAATGCACCAAGAACAAGCACATCGACTTTATTCTGCACGGCGACATCAAAAATCCTACGGTCGCGTTTTCTGTGAACGCTGGCAAGTTCATCATCAGAAAGCAGCAGTCTTTCTCTTCCGTCGCCGGAATTGTAGCGGTTGACCGGATTTTCGCGGAGATTCGGCGCGGCGCAGGTGATCACGTCGCAGTTGAACCAGTCGCTTTCCGCCATGCGCTCTGGAGTTGACGAGTCCGTTTTGAAGACAACGATATCAGGCGTGTAAAGAATATCGTCGTTGTGTATCGGGTCACGGCTCATTCTGTGCGGCTTGTAAAAGCGCTTCCAGTTTTCGTCTGTATCAAGCGTAAAATAAAGCGTCGATACCCGGCACAAAGACTCTTCCTGCGCACTTGAGCCGTTCACCACTCCTCCTCCCGGATTCGATGCGGAAGCAAAGTTGAGCACGCACAGCTTGTCGCCCTTTCCTGCGTAAGCAGAAGCTGCCTCGAATGTGCGTTTTTTGCTCACGATGATTTTTGCCGGCTCTTCAAAGCGCCTTATAAAACTTCCGTCCGGCACGGGATCCTTCTCCGCAATGAATTTTTGTGATTTCAGGCTTGCGGCAACTGCTTCCTGCAGGCGTTTTGTGTTCTGAACAAGGTTCACAGTGTCTTCAAAAACTGATATGTTTTTTGGATTCGGCATTTTTTCCTCCGAAAAAGTTCCTGATATTTGTACAAGTTAATTTTAAAGAGAAAGTATTCCAGAAGTTCTGAGTTTCTCTATTGCAGATTCCATAGAAGCGCTTTCCGCCTCTGAAAGGTGCATGATAAGCGGGTTTCCTGCATTTTTAAAGTTATCAGTCCGATTGTTTTCGGATTTAACGATGACAAGCATGCCAGATTTGAGTAAAAGCTCCGTCTCATGCACCTTTCGCGATATATCCAGATCCGGGAAATAGCAGACGAAGGCACCGAGAGCGAAAAGATTTTTTTCAAGTTCTATTGCTGAACGCTCGTCCGGAACAGCGATAACTGTAGCTTTGTGGCCGAATCTGCGCTCTCTTTCGTCAGGGGTGATTTCATGCGTCAAAGGTGCGTCGGACAAGGGTTTCAGTATAATTCCTCCGCCTCGGATCTCGTAGTCGCTCACTATGACGAAGCGGCCTGTCTCCTGATTTTCGTCGATAAGGTCGAACGAAAGCGGCTTTCCGGCTTCGAAAACACACTCAGCCGCCTCGAATTTTCCGACCCTGTCCCCTTTTTTGCTTTCAAGCGAAGAAGTATCGAGAAGTTTCGTGACTTCGATGAGTTTCAGTGTCGTTCTTGCAGTTCCCACCTTGATGAAATAAGAACGTTCAGGGCTCAAAGGCTCGCTGCCGAGCCAGAAAACAGCCGCCGTAAAACGTGCTGCGCTGTGAGGGGATGGCTCTCCAACTTTGGAAACAAGTTCGCCGCGGGTCGCATAGATCTGCTCGGTCAGAGTAAAACCTGCCGCAAACCCTGCTTCGACCGAGGTTTTGTGCGGTGTGTTGAACGATTCTATCGAAAGGATCCTGCTCTTTTTGCCGGACGGATAAAAAACGACCTCGTCGCCTTCGCGAAGTGTGCCGCTGCTCACCGTACCCGCATAGATCCTGCGGTTGTCACCGTTTTCGGTAAATCTGTAGATATCCTGCAGGAACATTCTGAACGGCTGTTTTGCGCTGTGTTCCTTCGCCTTGAAAAGATCAAGAAATTCATAGAGTGTTTTGCCGCGATACCAAGGCGTGAAAGGGCTTTCGGCGCTGATGTTGACACCGTTCGTACCGCTTACGGGAACGAAGCCGAGCGGTTTTATCCCGATTTCCGAAAGGAATTCCGAGTATTCTTTTTTAATTTTTTCAAAGACATCCTCTGAGTATTCAACAAGGTCCATTTTGTTGACGAGGACAACTATTTGTTTTATCCCTAAAATCGAAAGCATATAGCCGTGACGCCTTGAGTTTTCCCGGACTCCCTCGTCAGCTGCGATAACAAGAACTGCCGCCTCCGCCCTGCTCGCCCCCGTCACCATGTTTTTCAGGAACTCGATGTGTCCGGGCGCGTCGATGATGACGAAATCACGCTTTTTCGTGCTGAAAAAGACTCTCGCCGTATCGATCGTGATCCCCTGCGACTGCTCGTCTTTGAGCGCGTCGATGAGAAACGCGTATTCAAACGGACGGGAATTAAGTCTGCAGTAATTCTTTATCGCTTCGAGTTTTCCTTCGGGAAGGCTGCCTGTTTCGCTGAGCAGCCTGCCGATTATCGTGCTTTTTCCGTGATCGACGTGACCTGCAAAAACTATTGGAAATTTTTCTGTCTGCATATACTCCGCTCCAATTATTTCACACATCTGAAACCGAAGTCTATCGCCTGATCGTCAAGTTTTGCCGAACTTCTGAACGATGCTCGGGTGTGGCTTTCACCGTAGATATAGGAACCGCCGCGGATGACTTTGTATTTATCCTTCTCAGGTTCAGCCGGGCCCTGCGTATCTTTCTGAGTAGCTTCTTCGGTAGAATAGAACTTCTTTTCATACCAGTCGGCAGTGTATTCGGCAACGTTGCCGCTGAGGTCGTAGATCCCCTGTTCTGAAACTCCTGCCGGCCTTGAACCGATAGGAGAAGTCGTGTTGGAACCGCATCCGTTCGCGCTGCTTTTCATAACCGTGTTGTCGCAGCTTGCCTCCGGAGAGTTTCCCCACGGATAGATCTGAGTTTTGCCTCCTTTCGCGGCGTTTTCCCACTCGGTTTCGGTCGGAAGGCGTTTTCCGAGCCATTCGCAGTAAGCCTTGGCACCGTACCACGTCACGCAGTTCGCCGGATGGTTCTTTCGGTCAGGGTTTCCTATATTGCACTGGTATGATTCGGACGACGTGCGGTAATGCGGTTTTTCGGCATCATCGTTCGTGCAGACGTTTTCGGCGATGCACTTTTCAAAAAGTTCGACCGGAACTTCGAATTTGTCCATCAGATAGCTTGAAAGCTCAGCATCATGCAGCGGAACGGCATCTTCAGGACATGTTCCCTCGGTCTCTTTATCGCATCCCATTTTGAATGAGCCGCCGGAAACCGTGACGCTTCCGTCAACACAGTCGCCTTCATCGACCCACCTTCCGTCTTTGCAGACCTGCTTCTGGAATTTTTCGCTGTCTCCGGGGCAGACTTTGAACTGCGTTCCGCCTTCGTAAAGAAGAGCTCCGCCTGAATAGCAGAAGGATTCGGGCTCTCCGCCGGCATCTTCGTCAGGCGTTTCGCGTCCATCGTCGCTGACTACAGCATCCGGGAGCTCCTCATACGCGGCATCGTCATTGGTCTCTCCTTCTGAAGGTGTGTTCTCCTCCTCTTCATCGCTTCCGCATGCCGCGAAAAGAAAAGCCAGAAGCATGAAAATAAAAGCTGTCTTCTTCATAATGGGCTCCTTTTTTTGTTGATATTGTTATAGATCTCAAGCATCAGTTCTTCTTCTGAAACAGGTTTCTGCAAATATCCGTCGAAACCGTTCTGCATAATATTGTCTTTATTTTTCTTCATCATATAGGTCGTTCCGGCAAGAACCGGCGTGTATCCTTTGCTTTTGGCCTCATCTGCACGGATGCGCCGGATAGTTTCGATTCCGTCCATGACTGGCATTCTGATGTCAAGCAGAACTATGTCGAAGTCGTTTTTTTCCATTATCTCCAACGCCTCTTTCCCGTTTGAAGCAGTCATGAAACGGGCTCCTCTTTTCTGAAGTACCACCGTCAGGAACTTGAGGTTCGTTTCATTGTCCTCTACGCATAGAACGCTTTTGCCCTTAAGAAAATCCGCAGGCACCGACTCGTATTCATTCACCGATCTGCTCCAACTTTCATCAGGCAGGACAAGCGGCAGTTCGAAAGAGAAGGAACTTCCCGCTTCAGGGCTGTTTGATCTGGCACATATCCTTCCGTCCATCATAGTCACGAGACTTTTGCATATCGCCAGTCCGAGACCTGCGCCGCGGTATTGCTTTTTAAGAGTGGAATCAAGCTGGGCAAACTGTCCGAAAACAAAGGGGATCTTGTCTTCCGGTATACCGATACCCGTGTCACGAACTTCAAAAACTATGAAATCTTTTCCATCCGTTACGGACTTACGGCAGTTTACCGAAATAGATCCTGATGCAGTAAATTTCCATGCGTTTGAAAGGATATTGTTGAGGATCTGAGTGACTCTGTTTTTGTCGCCGACAACGAACTTCGGAAGAGAACTGTCGATACTTATTTTCAATTCTATATTCTTCATCTTCATCTGCGGTGCCAAGTTCGACACTGACGTATTTACGACCTCTTCCGGAGAATAAGGCTTGTTTTCAAGAACGATTTTGCCGGCCTTTATCAAAGTCATGTCAAAAAGGTCGTTTACGATGTTGATCAGCACATCACAGCTTGATTTAGCATATTTTATATAGTCTTTCTGTTCTTCGGAAAGCGGACCTTCCTGAAGCATGGAAAGCATTCCGTGGATACCGTTTATCGGCGTTCTGATCTCGTGGCTCATGTTGGCAAGGAACTCTGTTTTCGCCTTGTTAGCCTCCCTCTCGACGATCTTCTCAGCCTGCTCTTTCTCGAAATTGATCTTGTTGAGAAAAGATTTCAAACTTTCGCTGTAAGCTATGTAATTGATAAAAACGGCAATCACAATAGTGCTCGCAACATCGGAGATTATCCCTGAAAAAATTGCTTCCACACCAGGCACAAAAAACCAGATGGAAAAAAGATCAAAGAAACAAAGCAGCACTGAGTGGACAATGTACTCCGAGAACTTTATTTTGAAGGAAGAAGCCAGAACGAGCACTGCAACAAACAGCGTCGTAAGGTTTTTATAAAGTTCAAGGCACGGCGCGGAAGTCGTAAGAGCGTAACAATACGCGAAGAAAAAGAAAATACGCCAGTAAATCTTGTAAAACCGACTGTCATTCGGCAGATCCCTTTTTTTCGTGATCATCCCCGCAAGCAGTATCGCGGGAAAAACAATACATGAGAGTGCGTGAACCACAGTTATCTCAAAGTATCCATATTGCGAAAAAAGTTCCCGCGAATAAATGAATCTGTAAATATCAAAGATGAGCAGCGGAATATTGATGACAATCAGAGCGATCGAAATATGTATAGACCTTTTGAAGTTGATTAAATCGTTGTCTATGTCAAACTGCCGCAGCAGCTCCTTGTCCAAGCCTTTTCTTACGTTTACCGGCATATTTTCACCTCTGAAAAACAAAAAACACAGCATTATAGCCGCTTTTTCAGGAAAATCCACGCGGATTTGCAGCAATCTGTTTTTATGCTATAAAGCACAGTTTTTTGTGCAGACTCTTTCAGGCGGTGCGTTTTGGAAATATATCTTGCCCCTCTCGCGGAAATAACTTCGAAAGAATTCAGACTCCTCAGTTACGAAGGCGGTGCCGACGGGTGTTTCAGCGAGATGATCTCTGCAAAAGCGGTCACTCTGCGCAACAGAAAAACCATTTCCCTTTCGGAAATCGACGAACGAGAGCCGAAGACTTTTCTACAGTTTTTCGGCGGAGATCCGGAAGTCATAAAAGAGGCTGCCGAAAAGATCTTGGAGCGCGTGACCCCTGCCGGAATCGACATAAACGCGGGGTGCCCTGTGCGTAAAGTCGTAGCGGCGCGTGCAGGATCGGCTCTCATGGACGACCCGGAAAGGCTGGGAAAGATCGTAAAGACCCTGCGCGGAGTAACGGATCTTCCGCTTTCGGTCAAAATAAGAAAAGGTTTCAAGACTCCGAATTACGAGCGTTGCGCGGCCGCTGCGGTAGAGAACGGCGCAGACTTTCTGACGATCCACCCGCGTCTCAGGACCGATATGTTCTCGTCCGGGACATGCGATTTTGATGTTTCGATAAAACTTGCGGAAAAACTTCCGATACCGGTCATTCATTCAGGCGACATCAGGGAAAAAAGCGATCTCGAAAGATTTGAAGGGACAAAAATCGCAGGAGTCATGATCGGCCGAGGTGCTTTGGGGAAACCATGGATCTTCCGCGAACTCAAAGGTGAAACCGTGAGCGACGAAGAGAAAAAGGCGATGATGACAAAGCATTTCAGACACTATATCGACCTTGATACAAAAACCGCACACACGATGATACGCCGCCACGCCTCGTGGTATTCGACAGGATCCCGCGGAAGCGCCGATTTCAGAAGATTCATATTCGATCAGGCAAACGACATTCCGCAAGTCGTCAGAATTATTAACGATTTTTTTGAGATAGAGCTGTGAAGAAAATTCTCGGACAAAGCGAGACCGCAAAGGAAATGCGCAAAATGCTGCGTAACGCCGAGCCTGGCGGAACATACTTGATCGGCGGCGAACCGGGAACGGGAAAAGGTTTCCTCGCAGGACTTGTCGCTTCAAAAATCGGCAAAGAAGAAGCTGAAAAAAATATCGTTCGCGTAAAAAGAATCGAAGATTTCAGAAAAAAAGGACTCGTTTACATCACCGAAAACCGCACTCTTTTCGACATGAAATCGCAGAATTTCACATCTTCGCTCTGGCTGCTACCGCTTCGCGAGAGAAAATCCGACCTCTCCGAACTCATCGAATATTTCATCCAGGAAGGCGGTGTCGTTTCGACACGGTGGTATTCAAAGGACGCGCTGCATCTGCTACTCTCCTACTGGTGGCCGTTCAACATCCAGGAACTCAAAAGGGTCGTCGGCACCGAGAACGGCTACAAACTGCTGCCTTACCAGAACATCAGAAAGATCCTCTCAAATTACAGCGCGACAGAAATCCTGAGAGCAAAAATCGGCAATCTTTTCGATGATCTGGGAAAAGAGTCGAACGCAGGGAAAATATATCAGATCTTTATAGACTCGGTCGAGAAGGTCTTTATCGAGGAAGCGCTTGAATACTGCGAAGGGTCTTTATCGAAAACCGCGGATTTTTTAAGCATCCACCGCAACACTCTGACACAGAAAATCAAAAAGCTGAAAATAAAAAATAATTGCAATAAATTAAAAAAAGAGTAATATTTCGCGCTTTTAGCGGACTTTCTATGCCGGCCTCTGTTTTTCCGGCATCGGGAATGACTTAACAGCTGATAATTGTTATTTTTTTAGCCAATATAGGAGGAACAGATGGCTGACTACAACAAAAGCTCTTTACGCAACGTCTGTGTCGCAGGACACGGCACATCGGGAAAAACCACTCTCGTCGAATCGCTGCTTTTCAACGCAGGCGCTATCAACAGACAGGGAACTGTCGCTGACGGCAACACCGTTTCGGACTTCACTGAAGAAGAGAAAAACAGAGGAATTTCGATTTCCGCATCGATCAACTCCGTTGAGTACAAACAGAATCTCATCACTTTCATCGATACTCCCGGATACTTCGATTTCGGCGGCGAACTTGCGGCTTCAATGCCTTTCTGCGAAGCGGCTCTTCTCACTGTCGAAGGTTCGACCGGCATCGACGCTGGAACCGAGAAGGCTTTCAAACTTGCAAAAAAACTCGGCAAATCGATCGCTTTCTTCATCAACGAAGTCGACCGCGACAACATAAACCTTGAATCGGCTTTCGAGAGCATTTCAAAAGAGCTCGAAATCCCGCTTGCACCTATCACCTATCCGGCTGCAACAGGTCAGAATGCTGATTCCATCATCGACATTTTCAAAGGCAAACTCGTCAAATATGCAAACGGCAAAAGAGCATCGGAAAGCGAGATCCCGGCTCAGTTCGCTGACAAAGTCCAGGAACTCAAGGAAAAGCTTATGGAAGCTGTCGCAGAGAGCGATGAAGAGCTTATGACCAAATACTTCGACGAAGGCGCACTTTCGGAAGAAGAGATCAACACCGGTCTTCACAAAGCTTTCTCACAGGGAACCGTCTATCCGGTATTCTTCGGCGCTCCGAACAAAGGCATCGGCGTTGACATCGTCCTTGACTCTGTCGTTGACTTCTTCCCATCCCCGGACGGCAAAATCATGCAGTTCGGCGAAGGCGAGATCGACACGAACGATGATTCCGTAACGAAAGGTATCATCTTCAAAGTAAACTCTATCCCGCAGTTCGGTGAAGTCTACGCGTTCAAACTTCTCCAGGGCAGCCTTGCTGAAGGTGCAGACGTTTACAACATGTCTTCGGCATCGGCTGAAAAATTCGGTCAGCTCTTCTACACGAGAGGCAAAGACAGATTCCCGGTCAAAAACGTCGTTGCAGGCCAGATCGCAGTAACCGTTAAACTCAAAAACAGCAAGACCGGCGACCAGTTCTCCGACAACAAAGCTGCTGAAGTTTATCCGTTCCCGCTCATCGAATGGCCCGAAGCTATCGTCCGCGGCGCGTTCGCAGGTGCTTCGAAGGAAGATACCGATAAAGTTGCTGCTGCGATCAAAAAGATGCAGATCGAAGACGCATCCTTCAGAATGGTCAACGATCCCGAGCTCAAACAGCTTTTTGTCGACGGTCTCGGCGAACTTCACCTCGAAGTTTTGGCTAAGAAAATCAAGAACCAGTTCGGACTTGACGTCAAAATACTTGAACCGAGAATTCCTTACAGAGAAACGATCAAAGGAAAAGCTGAAGCACGTTACCGCCACAAAAAACAGTCGGGCGGATCGGGCGAATTCGCGGAAGTCAACATCGTTCTCGAACCGAACAGCGAAAGCGAATTCGAATTCGTTGACGCTATCGTCGGCGGCGTAATCTCCGGCAGATTCATTCCGGCAGTTGAAAAAGGTATCCGTGAAGTTCTCGCTGAAGGCGTTCTTTCGGGCTGCAAATTCATCAACTGCAAAGTAACACTCAACGACGGTAAGGAACACCCGGTCGACAGTAAGGAAGTCGCGTTCAAAAAAGCTGCACAGATGGCTTTCAAAGACGCCGTCAAGAGAGCAAACCCGATAATCCTCGAACCCATTTACGAGATCAAAATCACAGTTCCTGAAGAATTCGCAGGTTCTGTAATGGGCGATATCTCCAGCCGCCGCGGCAAACCGCAGGGTATGGAAAGCGAAGGCAGACTCACTGTCATCAAAGCGCTCGTTCCTTTGAAAGAAGTTCACGGATATTCTACTCAGCTCCGTTCGATGACAAACGGCCGCGGAACCTACACCATCAAATATGACCACTACGAACAGGTTCCCGCTGACATCCAGAAGAAGATCATCGACGAATACGAAGCGAACAAGGACAACAAAGAAGAATAGTTCTCACTTAGTGCGCCAGCGCACTTCTTTTTTAAGCCGCCGCGTAATGCGGCGGTTTTTTTATTCCGCCGCCAAACTTTTTTCGAAATTTCGAGACATCGATATTTCGATATTTCGAAGGCGGCGAATTGTTATGTCGATTTATCGATATATCGACAAAAAATCTGGCGGCGTCGAAAAAGATTATTTCTCAGGTTTCATTGTGGGGAAAAGGATGACATCGCGGATGCTGGGGGAGTTGGTCATGAGCATGACAAGTCTGTCGATGCCGATCCCCTGTCCTGCTGCCGGCGGCATGCCGTATTCAAGGGCGCGGATGTAGTCGCTGTCCATGTCGACTGTCTCGTCGTCGCCTGCTTTTTTAGCTTCGACCTGAGCCGCGAATGAGTCATACTGCTGTTTCGGGTCGTTGAGTTCGCTGAACGCGTTGGAAAGTTCTCTTCCTGCGACAAAAAGCTCGAATCTGTCTGTGTATTCGGGGTTTTCGTCGTTTCTGCGTGCAAGCGGGCTTACTTCGGTCGGATATTTCGTGATGAATGTCGGCTGGATAAGGTGTTCTTCGACAAAGTTGTCAAAGAATTCCATGATTATTTTGTAACGTGACATTCCTTCAAGCGTTGCCTTGTCGAGACCGTTTTTGACACCGATCTCAATGAGTTTTTCTCTGTCTTTAAGGTCTTCTTCGGTGCAAACGCCAGATTTTACGATACTTTCTTCGACTGTCATTCTGTTCCACGGAGCTTTGAAATCGATTTTCATTCCGTCGTATTCAACTTCGGTTGTTCCGTTTATCTCAACGCAGAGTTTGCTTATCATTTCCTGCGTAAAGCGGATCTGGTCTTCGTAAGTCGCATAAGGCCAGTAGAACTCCATCATCGTGAATTCGGGATTGTGTTTAAGGTCCATACCCTCGTTTCTGAAGTTGCGGTTGATCTCGTAAACTTTGCCGAGTCCGCCGACGAGAAGTCTTTTGAGGTAACACTCCGGCGCGATCCTCATGTAAAGCGGGATGTCGAGCGCGTTGTGGTGCGTAATGAAAGGTTTCGCAGCTGCGCCGCTGACGAGCGGGTGCATCATCGGAGTCTCGACTTCCATGAAACCTGCATTATTCATGTAGTTTCTGATGAAATTTATGATTTTCACTCTCTTTTTGAAAGTCTCTCTGACGTCGTCATTCATAATAAGGTCAAGATAACGCTGCCTGTAGCGGAGCTCTTTATCGGTAAGTCCGTGGAATTTTTCGGGAAGAGGCCTGATATTTTTGGTGAGAAGCTCAGTTCTGTGCGCTAAAACCGAAAATTCGCCCGTTCTTGTGACGAAAACTTCGCCTTTTACCCAGACGATATCGCCGACATCGAACGCCTTTTTGAATTTCGCGAAATCTTCACCGAGGAAATCCTTTGCGAAAAGAACCTGAATCGAACCTGTCTCGTCCTTGAGGTTCGCAAAAGCGAGTTTTCCCATGACTCTGAGGAACATGATACGGCCTGCAACTGCGAATTCAAGCGGCTTTCCGGTCTGCTCAAGCTCTTCCTTGGTCTGAGTCTTGCAGTATTCAACGACCTTTTCAACAGTCGAATCGGGAGCGAAAGTGTTCGCATAAGGATGGATCCCTTCAGCTCTCAGTGTATTTACTTTCTCTTTTTTGCGGGCGATGATCTCGTTTTCGTCCATCTGCGGAACCGTTTTCTGTTCCTGAGCTTTGTTTTCAGCCATTTTTTCCTCCATTAAGCCTCTGCTCTTCAAAAGCCGCGGCATTTTAAGGATTTTTGAAAAAAATGCAAGAACTTACAGAGAAATCCGAACTTGAACAGAAACTGCGGGATCCGCAAAAATAATTCGAGTTTGATTGACTTTTCTCAAAAAACGGCCTATAACTCGAACGAAAACTGCGGAATCCGCAAAAATAATTCGAGTTGAGGTGCAAAATGGAGCTTAAAAGAACCGCTTATTTGAAAAAGCTGATCGAAAAGAAAGGAAACGGAAGGGTGAAAATCGTTACAGGTCTGCGCCGGTGCGGAAAATCATACCTTTTATTCGAACTTTACCGGAGGTATCTGCTTGAAAACGGTGTCAGGGAGGATCAGTTCATTACCCTTTCGCTTGAAGAAATCGAAAATGCAAAATACCGCAATCCTTTTGAACTGGACAAATACATCCGCAGCAGGATAACTGATTCTGACAAGCAATATTTTGTCCTGATTGATGAAATCCAGTATGTTTCGGAAATAAAAAATCCTTATCTTGATGATTCTGCGGCAAAAATAAATTTTACCGATGTCGTTCTCGGACTTATGAAAAACAAAAATGCCGACATCTACATAACCGGCAGCAATTCAAAGATGCTCTCTTCGGACATTCTTACCCAATTCCGCGACAGAGGCGACGAAATCAGGGTCTATCCTGCTTCTTTTGCCGAATTTTGCGAGATTTACGACGGTGACATGCGGAATGCGTGGCTTGACTACTACACTTACGGAGGAATGCCCTAAAATATCTCCGCGATCTGTTTGAAAGGACTTATCTGAAAGATGTCGTCGAGAGGAACAATGTGCAGAATGATTCTCTTATTCTTGAAGATCTGGTGAATATTTTAGCTTCCGCCATCGGTTCGCTGACCAACCCTACCAAACTGTCCAACACTTTCGCAAGCGAAAAAAACATAAAAATAAACGCAAACACCATCTCGAAGTATATCGGTTATTTTGAGGATGCGTTTCTCATAAACAAAGCTGAAAGATACGATGTGAAAGGAAAAAAATATATGCAGACCCCGCAGAAATACTATTTTACCGATGTCGGTTTAAGAAACGCGCGGCTTGGATTCCGCCAGCAGGAAGAGACCCACATCATGGAAAACGTGCTTTACTGCGATCTCATCAGACGTGGATTCAATGTCGATGTCGGAGTCGTTGAACAAAACGAAGTGACCAGCGAAGGCAAAAAAGTGCGAAAACAGCTTGAAATCGATTTTATTGTCAACCGAGGCAGCAAAAAATACTACATTCAATCGGCTCTTAGTGTTTCCGACCAGTCAAAAAGAGCACAGGAAACTGATTTCACCGATATTTTCCGCTACCAAGCTGGTAACTTTACCGATGAGGTTCATTCTGTTCGTTCTGATTTCAAGGTTGTCATGCATTACGAAAACAGCGTCGAAGAATGCGTCGAGTGCCGGTTTGAGCGAGAGTATCTTCATCGCGATCTCGAAGTTGTCATGCATTGTTTTGATTTCGTTTTCGACTTTGACGACTTCGGCGAAAAGGTTCTTCTCTTCATCCTGCTCGAAAAGTGATTCGTTGACTGTTCCGACTGTAAAGTCTTGTTTTTTCAGGATGTTGCAGCCGCGTTTGTAAAGCTGGACGAGTTCTGAGATCCCGCTTTCCTTGAGAAGGCGTGAAATCGTCTCCGCCCGTTTTGCGACAACTTTCGGGAATTCGGCGTCGCGTGCCGTCGCAGCCTGGATTACAGGTGTGTCGAAGCTCAGAACGCCGTTGTATCTTGCGACTATGAAGTCGATGATTTCCTGCTTCATCTCATCTTTTGCATTTTTGATGCGCGTAACAATGAGGTTCCATGCGAATCCGACGACTTCCCTGATGTCGAGGCTGTAATTCTGCGCGACTGTGAGGAAACCGATCGCGTTTCTGCGGATCGCGAACTTGTCTTTGGAGCCGCTTGGCTTCATTCCCGCCATGAATCCGCCGACGATCGTGTCGATCTTATCGGACATGCTGAGGATCGTTCCGATTTCAGTCGAGGGAAGCGCATCCCCTGCGTTTATCGGAAGATAGTGCTCATACATCGCTTCGCAGATGTCTTTCTCGAATCCTGCGTGAAGTGCGTAGTAGCGTCCCATGATACCCTGCAGATCGGGAAATTCAAAAACGACGCCCGTGACAAGGTCGTTTTTGATCATTTCACCCGCAGTCTGAAGACGTTTTTTCACCGCAGCGTCAAGCGTGAAGTATTTTTCGGCGATGAAAGCGGCAATTTTGCAGATTCTTTCGACTTTTTCGCTGTAAGTCCCGAGATCTTTCTGGAAAAGGACACCTTTCAGCTTTTCCTTGAGTGCGCCGAAATCTTTCGCAAGGTCGTCGTTGAAATAAAATGCAGCGTCGGAAAGACGTGCCGCAACAACTTTTTCGTTTCCTTCGATGACAAGCGAATCGTTGCGCGGAATGTTGTTGAGAACGCTTGCAAACTTGATCACCTGCGAATTTTTGTCACTCAGAGTGAAGTATCTCTGGTCTTTTTTGAGGACTTTCACAACGAGTTCTACCGGCAGGTTTTTGTATTTTTCGGGAATGTTTCCGATGACTACATGCGGATATTCGACCATGTCGGTGACTTCATCGAGAAGATTTTCGTCGATATTTGCGATAAGTCCGAGTCCTTCGGCCTTTTTCGCGACTTCGGAGCGGATGAATTCCTTTCTTTCAGTTCTGTCGACCATGATATAGTGCGCCGTAAGAATTTCGTAATAATTCGAAGCGTTTATGTCAAGAGCTCCGTTTGAAAGGAAGCGGTGTCCGAAAGAAGTTTTCGAGAATTTTATCCCTTCGAAATCGTCTTCAACAGGCTTTCCGTTGATCGAAAGAAGGATCCATCTTATCGGTCTTGCGAAAGCGAAAGTGTTTTCCGCCCAGCGCATGCTTTTTTTGAAGTTCGCCGCGTGGAGAGCAGCCTTAACTACTGGAGCGATGACTTCTTCGAGAGTTTTTCCTTTCTCTTCGACAAAACCTGCGATCACTTCGCCTTTTTCGCTGTTCTCAAAGAAATAGTCTGTGATCTTGTTCTTTGCCAGGAAGGCTTCGCCCGCTTTGGAAAGGGTCCCGTCAGCGTTGAGCGCAACTTTTTTCGGTGCGCCTGTGACTTTTTCGCGGATGTCAGGCTGCTTTTCGGGAAGTCCGGTGCAGACGAGAGCCGTCCTCGAACATGTTGAAAATTCCTTGCAGTTTCCGACAGTTACGCGCTGTTTTTCAAGCTCGGAAAGTATTTTTTCCTTAAGCTGCGAAACAAAAGGAAGAATAAAACTTGCAGGAAACTCTTCATAACCGATTTCAAAAATAAAATCCGACATTTATTCCTCCTTAAAACTTTCAGCGTATTTTTTTGCAGCGGCACACGCAAGGTCTCTGATGCGCATGATGTATCTCTGCCTTTCGGTGACCGAAATAGCGCCTCTTGCATCAAGAATGTTGAACGCGTGGCTTGCCTTGATGCAGAACTCGTAAGCGGGGCGCGGAAGCGATTTTTCGATAAGTTCCTTCGAAATTTTCTCGTATTTATCAAAAAACGCGAAGAAATCTTCTACCGGAGCCTCTTTGAAGTTGAAAGTCGAGAACTCGACTTCGTCAGCCTTGTGGACCGTGCCGTATTTGACTTTGTCGTTCCACTGCAGGTCGTAAACGTTTTCGACCCCCTGAAGATACATACAGATTCGCTCCAGACCGTAGGTAAGCTCTACCGGAACCGGTTTGAGGTCGATCCCGCCTACCTGCTGGAAGTATGTGAACTGGCTGATCTCCATTCCGTCAAGCCATACTTCCCAGCCAAGACCCCATGCGCCCAGAGTCGGGCTTTCCCAGTCGTCTTCGACAAAGCGGATATCGTGCTCCGCCGGGTCGATCCCGATGACTTTGAGGCTTTCGAGATAAAGCTGCTGGGCATCTTTCGGGCTCGGTTTTATGAGGACCTGAAGCTGATAGAACCTCTGCATCCTGTTCGGGCTTTCGCCATATCTGCCGTCAGTCGGTCTGCGCGACGGCTGGACATAGACAGAGCTTATATTCGCCGGATTCAGCGCGTAAAAAAACGTCGCCGGGTGGAATGTTCCGGCACCCATTTCCAAATCCCACGGCTGAACCAGTATGCAGCCGCGTTCCATCCAGAATTTTTCAAGTCTGACAATCATTTCCTGAAAGGTAAGTCCTTTCATTTTGGCCTCCCAAAAAAATTAGCGCGCGAATATAGCACAAAGATGTGCTAAGTCAAAAATTGAATAAGGATTAAAGGAAAAATTCAGACATAAACCGTTCGATTTCGAGGTTCGTTTCTGTTGTTCCGGTTTCCGCCGCCCCTTTCATGCCGAGCTCTATTTTTGCAATACGTTTCAAGGCCTGCAGAACAGTTGAATTTTTGTATTTTGCAGCGATTACAGACGCGTTTCCACGCATATAAAAAACTTTAGAAGCGGCAAGGTATGACGAAATTTCGCTGCTACGGCCTTCGTGAACCATGATCTTTATCTGCATTATCGCCTTGAAATGCTTGAAAAACATCGAAATCATGACAGGGTTGACCTTCTGCTCCGCTTCTACTACCAGAGTTTCGCGGTAAAGCGAGATCGCCACCGCTTTTTTCCCCGAAACAAGAAAATCCATTATTTTGAAAATAACCTGCTCACTGAGGTCGTTCAGAACAAGCGACATCGTGTCGTAAGTCATCGACTTTATCTGCTTCGCTTCGGCATAAAGTTTCAGCTTTTCTATCTCGTTGTGAATGAAGAACATATCCTGATTGGCACCGTTGAGAAAGAACGCAACGAGGTTTTCATCTGGTTGGAACGGCAGGAATTCGTTTTTGATGAAATTCTTGAGTTCGACTGCGGAAGGAAGCGGAACAGGAAAATAGATTTTCGTCAGTTTCTGCAATGATTTAAAGAACTTGAGCCTTTTATCGATCTCACTTAAAAAAACGATGAGAAAGTTGGCCGGCTCACACACATCAATATACTGCTCCAGCAGTTTCTGATCTGTTTCGGCAAGTTTTTCCGGAATATCGAGCGCAATTATGCGGCATGAGGCGAAAAGAGTTATTTCCCTCGCCGTTCCTATAGCCTCACTGACGGCATTTTTGTTTTCACCCGCATCGAAAAAGCAGACTTCGATACCGTTTTCACCATTTGACAAAGCGGAGATCTCGGCTTTCATGCTTTTCAAAACATAGCGTTCCGGGCAGTGGACAAAGAAAATCCCGCCGCTTTTAGAGAAATCAATGAAATCTTTTATCGAAGGCGGATAATTCTTCATGGCTAAAGCAGCATATTGAGGACACTCTGAATGTCGTTTTCATCAACCGGACCGAACCATCCGGTGAGTTTGTCGCGGGCCTGACTGATTATGTCATTGTCGATATAAGAGGTAACTTTTTTGAGTGCGACATAAAGCGCGGTCAGGTCGTCTGCGTAACCTACGATCGGAATGAAGTCGGGGATCAGGTCTATCGGAAGGATGAAGTATCCGAGTGCAGCAACGACAAGAGCCTTTTCCGTCATCGGCATTTTGTCACTTTTCATCCCATAAAAAAGAAGAAGCGCCGCAAAAACGACCTTGGCTCCTGCTGACTTTCCATACTCCTTTATTTTGCCGAAAAATGAATCTTCGCTGAAATGTTTGGAATATTTCGCACCGTTGTCGATAACTTCCTGAGCCGCTTCTTTTTCTTTGCCTTCGTACATAAAAACCTCCAATTTCTAAGTTGCAACTCTTTTTTTAGTGCAATATTTCGGAAAGTCAACGGGAGAAATGAATTTTATTCAAACTATTTATATTAGATGAACAACACTGAGCAACCGTCTGATTTGCTTTCTTCTTTTTCAGCAGGTACTGAGGAATCGCCGTCAGCAGTATCTTCCGGAGCGGTTGCACCGTCGGTCGGCACTTCTGTATTTGCCGCGTCAGCATCTTTATCACTGCCATCTTCAGCGGTGTCATCAAGATGAATGTAAAGCTCGCAGGTTTGGCAGCAGTCTTCGTCTGTGCAGCTGTCAAGACATTCCCACTTGGTTCGCCATTCTTTTAGGTCATTGTCTTCTCCCCACTGGCAACAATTAGAGATCTTGCCATATACTGTTCCAGGATTATATGCCTGATGATCAAGAATTGATTCGATATCTTCATCCTCCCATCGCCCATAGCAGGTTTCGACAGGTTTGATGTAAGTGATACATTCATTTAAAATTTCTTGATCCTCGCAAACATCTCTTACCGTTGCAGGTTCTGTTCCGCATATTTCGACAAGTTTGTCGCAGTTTTCTTTCTCACTTGTTTCTTCATTGAATTCCATCGTTCCTTTGAACATTCCTTCTACAGCACCGTTTGCCGACCATACACCAAGGCACTGGCAAATATATTCACCGTTTTGTGCAATTACACATTCCCCTGCCTCGTTTTCACATTTGAATCCTGCATCTTTGCACTGTTTATCAAGACTAACGTTGCATTCTTCTTCTGACGGCAGAGGCTGCAAGTCTGAACCACCGACTCTGGAATAACTGCCGTCACGGCAGGTGCAGTCTTGCCAAAATAAATCAGCAGAAAGTTCGTAAATACATTTTCCCATCTTTGATTCACAAGTTACTGTTTCGGCAAAAAGTGTTGCTGCCGCAATCATAATTGCGACCAAAATCAATGATTTTTTCATGTTTTTCTCCACAATAGTAATCAGAAAATTAAAAGAACAATATTTAAAATTTACAAGCAAGAAACATTCCGAAGTTTTTTTGCCAATAAATTCATATCAATTTCATAAATCGCACAGAATGACGGGATTTATTCGTACATGATTTCCATTCCGACTGCCGAATATTCTCCGTTCATGTCACGGAGATCGAAAATTTCGGCATCAGAAAGGGGAAAAAGCGCGGTTTCACTGCCTAAAACGAATGATGCTGCGAAAGTTGCCGGCTTTGTCGATGCGTTTTCACGGAAAAAGGCGATATTTTTTAGAGTATAGCCGCGCTGTGCCGCAGAAAAAAGGGCAAACTGAAGCCGAGATGCCGGAAAAACGACGATGAATTTTCCTCCTTTTCTCAAAATATTTGCAGAAGCAGCAAAAAAATCAGCGAGGCTTCCGGCTACTTCGTGCTTTGCGAGAGCTTTTTCGGAATCCGCACTCAAATGCCCGCTTTCTTTGGCAAAATATGGCGGATTTACAAAAATGATGTCGTACTTTCTCCGTTTTTCGGCCGCAAAAGAGAGAAAATCGGCAAAAACAGGAGTTATTTCAGCATTCAAACTGTTATGTTCAATATTCTTTTCAAGGATCCTGAACATTGACTCCTGAATTTCAATACAGTCGATTTTCGGCAGAAAACCGCGCCTTTTCAGCACGATCGAAACTATCCCGCTTCCTGAACCGATTTCAAGCGCCGAGTTTTCCGAACCTGAACCTGTGCATATTCTGTTCACGAACCACGAAAGGATCATGGAGTCGGAATTGAAGCGGTATCCGTTCTTTGACTGATATAACTCGGTGGATTTATTGTAGATTTTGTTTAAAGTAAGCTCGGTTTCAGGCATAAATCAAAGAACTTTTCTAAAAATATCCTCTTTCTTTATCGCACCTTCGCGGACTATTTCGAAATTGTGGTGCTCGACTCTGACGATAGTCGAAGGAATATTCGTCGGGCTTGCATGATGCTCGATCGAAATCGAATCGTCGCAGATAAGAACGCCGTCTATCATTCCGTCAAAGTATGAGAAAACATCGGTATAATTGGTTGCCGGCGCCTGCCCCGTGATATTTGCGCTTGTGCTTACGATCGGATGACCGACCAGGTCGATGAAAGCGTTGACAAAACTGTAAGGCGAGCAGCGGATGCCGACATAGCCTGTTCCGCCTGTTATGAAATCGGGGAGCTCCTTTTTGCATTCGTGGATGATGGTAAGCGGTCCGGGCCAGAAAAATTTTGCAAGTCTCTGGGCAACAGGAAGAAAACCGTCGATAAGTTCAGAAAGCATCTCCTCTTTTCTATTATTCGAAATGAGGACGGAAAGCGGTTTATTTGCCGCTATTCCCTTTATCTGCTTGATCCTCATAACAGGTTCTTCCTCAAAAATTATCGAGCCCAGACCGTAGACCGTTTCAGTCGGATATGCTATCACCTGACCGTTTCTGACCTTCCATGCAGCTTCTTCGATAGAAAGAATTTCCATATTACACCTCTTTAGCCAAGTCTTGGATTTTATTATCTTTTACTTCAACTTCAGCTTTCATTTTCTGCTTATATGCCTTAAGTTTTCCGGCAAGTTCAGCATCGTTCGTTGCAAGAATCTGGACTGCAAAAAGCCCTGCATTTTTAGCGCCGTCGATAGCCATCGTCGCAACCGGAACACCGGAAGGCATCTGAACTGTCGCGTAAAGCGCGTCAAGACCGTGGAGCGCGCCCGAATCAAGAGGAACAGCGATCACTGGTTTTGTTGTATGTCCCGCAATCACTCCGGCAAGGTGAGCCGCAGCTCCGGCACCGGCGATAAAGCATGCTCCGTCAAAATTCTCAACCAAAGTGACCGTTTTTTCAGGTGTTCTGTGTGCCGAACTTACATGGACCTCGAATTCAACACCGAATTCTTTGAGAACAGCGACAGCTTTCTGCATGACTTTCCAGTCGGAATCGCTGCCCATGATGATCATTACTTTGTTCATTTTTTTACTCCGTTACCTTTGTTTTTATTCTGAATTTTATAGTGCATATCTGTCAGCTTATCTATGTTTTTCTTTGAGATTTCAAGGCATTTTTCAACTTCGCCGCGGGCAGATTTTTCTTTCGCCGCTGAATACTTTTTTATGCTTCCGGAACACTTGAGAAGCTGGTCGAAAGCTGAAACAATTTCTTTGGTCAAAACATTCGGATTTGCATTTTTCGCAAGGATTATCGTTTTTGCGTTTTCGATCGTCGAATCGGTTTCAGAAAGAATCGCCTCGATATATTCGCTGCCTGCCGCATTTGCAGCAGCAAGACTCATCGTCAGGGCCTGAAGCCTGTATGCAAGCGAGATCTCACCGATCGCTGCAGCCTGATATTTCAATGTCAGAAACGTTTGTTCAGCGCTTTCCGGAAAAAGGGTGAAAAAAGAAAAGAGAATTATAAAAACAAGGGAAATACGCTTCATAAAAACTCCCCGAAAAAAAGCGCGTTATTATACTTTTTTTGGCAAAAAAGTCAAAATTTGGTGCTGTTTTTGTCAATTAAGTTCGACGCGCCGGAAATCAGGTCGTTATGTCGAAATATCGAAATATCGTTATACCGACGGCGCGAATCGATAATAACGATTTATTTCCCTTCGGTGTATTCAACCATCCAGTTGTAATGGTCACGGAAGATCTCTTCGACATTTCTGAACTTCATTCCGAGCTCTTTCTGAGCCTTTTCGGATGAGGCGTGGAGGTCGCTTTTCAAAATTCTTGCACTGCCGCGGGTAATGACAGGTTCAACGTTCTTGAAAAAGCGGTAAAAACAGTTTTCCGCAAGGAATCCGGCGGTATACATGAGCCAGTAAGGAAGCGACACTTTCGGGCGTTTTCTGCCGGAAAGTTTTTCAAGGATCCCCATCATTTCGTCGTTTGTGACGTGACCGCCGGTAAGAAGGTAAAATTCACCTGTTTTACCCTTTTCGCCTGCAAGGATTATTCCCTCGACGACATCTCTGACATCGACCCAGTCGAATCCGCCGTAAGCGGGATAAGCGGGAAGTTTGCCCTTTCTGAAATTCATTTCCATCGTTCCCATCTGCGAGGGACGGAAGTCGTTCGGTCCCAGAATCCCGACCGGACACACTGTTACCGCATCAATTTTACCTTCTTCCACCGCCTTCTGGACGATAAGAGAGCCTTCGGCCTTCGTGATTCCGTATTCGAGCATCGCTCTGTCGGGGTTGAAACCCATTTCTTCGGTCGCGACGACGCCTTCACCGGGATCGCCCAGAGCCTCGATCGAGCTGACGTGAACGAGCCTTCTTACTTTGTCTGCGATGCAAGCTTCGACGACGTTTCTGACACCGTCGACATTGACCGTTTTGATTTTGTCGTAAACACCGCACTTGATAGAGATCGCAGCTGCGCAGTTGTAAACCATATCCGCGCCTTCAAAAGCCTTTTTCAGCGATTCAAGATCTCTAGTGTCTCCTTTGACTTCCTCGAAATCGAGCCCTTCGATCGCCTTTCTGACGGTCGTTGCCTCGTGGATAAGGATCCTCGGTCTGATTCCTCTTTTGTTGAGTTCGCGGACAAGATTGTTGCCTACATGACCGCTTGCACCCGTGATAACTATCATTTCCCCCTCCTAAAGTGATAAAAAAACCAACCAGCGGAATATAACGATTATTAGATATTTTTCAATGAAGACGGTTACAGTTTAAGAAATTTTTTATAGAAAGAGTGTTTGCAGGAAGAATTCTGGCTTTTACAGCAATCCTTTGATTTTGTCAGCTATTTCGGCAGGTTCGACTGTCGATTCAAAGCGTTCGAGAACATCTCCTTCGCGGTTTACGAGAAATTTCGTAAAATTCCACTTGATCTCAGCATTGTTTTTGTAGTCGGGATCCTGTTTTGCAATAAAACCGGCCATAAATTCGGCTTTCTCGCCCGTAAAACCTGCGAAACTCTTCTTGCTTTTGAGGTATTTGTAAAGCGGCTCAGCATTTTCGCCGTTTACTTCGATCTTTTTGAAATTCTCGAAACCGGTGTTGAATTTCACCTGGCAGAACTGATGGATCTCTTCGTCAGTTCCCGGAGCCTGATGTCCGAACTGATCGCACGGAAAATCAAGTATTTCCAGGCCTTTGTCGTGATATTCTTCCCAGAGTTTTTCAAGTCCTTCATACTGCGGAGTAAAACCGCAGCCAGTCGCCGTGTTCACGATAAGAAGCACTTTGCCCTTGAAATTTGCCATCGGAACATCGTTTCCCTTTCTGTCTTTCACCGTAAAATCGTAAATAGTCATGTTTTTCTCCTCCTGAACTGGTTGAGCTGTCTCTTTAGCCTTGATTTCTCCGGCCTTTTCTTCGTTTTTGACGGCTGTTTTCTCCTTGTTGCACGCCAAAACCGTAAAAAGCACTGTCAAAAGCAACAAAATAATTTTTTTCATATTGACCTCCTGTTTTTAATCTTTATCCCTGATAGACATAAACGCTGCCTCTGCGGCCAGACTTCTCGGCAGGAAACGAAGGAAAAACGCTGCGAAGCGGTTCATGAAACGCGGCATTACGACCGGTTTGTTTTTGAGAAGACCGTTTATCGCTTCCTCCGCTGCCGGATAGCTTCTGCCGATGGTTTTTTCCACGAACCATGAGCGTTTCTGCCCCGCGGTCTCGACAAATTCCGTTGCCGTGAAACCTGGAGAGAATGCAGTCACACAGACATTTTTCCCGTTTTTCTTAAGTTCTGTCCTGAGAGCCACCGAAAAATTCATAAGGAACGCTTTCGTAGCGCCGTAAACCGCATAGAAAGGAGTCGGGTTGAAAGCCGCGAAAGAGGCGGTATTGAGGATCCAGCCTGAATTTTTTGCCGAAAGATCCTTTACAAAGAGATTGGCGAGAGTCATTGCCGAAACGACATTAAGCTGCACCATTCTGTTGAGTGCCGCAGCATCCTGACGCTCGAAGTAATCGTACATGCCATAACCTGCATTGTTTATGAGCATATCGATGTTTTCGTCCTTCACTTCGGCGTAAAGCTTTTCAGCCGCATCGAAACCTGTGAGGTCCATCGCTATGACACGCACTTTAACACCGTATTTTTCTTCGATTTCAGCTTTAAGAGAGTTGAGTTTATCCTCGCGTCTCGCCGTAATGACGAGATCCATTCCTTTTTTTGCGAGAATATCTGCGAAATCGGCACCGAAACCGCTTGAAGCCCCGGTAATAAGAGCTTTTTTACCTTTCAAATCAGCCATTTTACATTACGATAAGCGAACATCCGCTGCTTTTTTTCTTCTTTCCGTCATCGCTGTCGTCAGCTGCTTCGCTGTCATTTTCCTCTGAAGAAGCAGCGTCGCCGTCAGATACAGCCTCTGCATCGGCATCAGAAATTTCATCTGCATCTGAATTTATATCGCTGTCGTCTTCAGGATCTTCTTCAGGCCATCCCTGCCAGTTTGCAGGTGCACAGTAACCATCTTCCGTGCATTCCGCGTCTTCGTCGTTGCAATCCGGATCGTTACGGCATGCCCTGTAGCAGACTCCGCTCTTTGACCCCATCTGCGGATGACAGAGATAACCCTCATCAGTTCTGCAGTCCTTATCCGATGCACATGATGCAAGGCACGATGTCGTCTGGCGTCTTCCGGCAGTCACACATTTTGCATTGTCAGGACAGTCGCCGTCATCGTTGTCAAAACATTCCTGCGTGCAGTAACCGCCTTCGAACCACACATTGCATGTGGTATATTCGCCGTTGCAGTCTTCATCTCTTTCACATGAACCGCCGATAGCTGCCGGAATCTTTTCACACTTGCTTTCGTCGTTGCAGAAAGAACCTGTGTTGCAGTCCGAATTTTCCTTGCAGTAAGGCAGACATACTCCGAGAATGTCATTGGAGCAGTAGTATCCTTTTCTTTCACAAGGTTTCAAGGTGCTGCATTCAAGAGCGCAGATATAATTCTGTCTGTCCTCGGTTACATCAAAAGGCATCGTTCCGTCAGGACACGGAGCTTTGCCGGTTTTTACAGCACAGTAGCCGCCGTCAAAAACCCAGTAGCGGCGAGCTTTAATGCACTCGACATCAGTTGCGTCCAAAGAAGTCATCTGGCAGTCTTCGGCTTTTTCGCATGATTTTCCGGCAGTCAGTTCTTCCGCGCATCCTTCGTCAACAAAACCGTCGCAGTCATCGTCAAGGTGGTTCCCGCACTCTTCCGCATTTTCACTTTCACACATCGGGAATCCCGCTGCAAGACGGGCGGCTTTCTCGAGGTTGATCCTGCCGTAGCCGAATTTTACGCTGAAACCTTTATCATCCCAAAGTCCCGTTTCCGGATAGACTTTGTCGGCACTTTTCTTCAAAATTTCGACCGCTTCTTCAAGCGTAAGATCTGGATTTATACTGAAGACCGCACCGAAAAAGCCGGAAACGACAGGCGCAGCCGCCGAAGTTCCGGAAAATAGAAGAGTATAATTGTTTTTATAATCGCCGTAACCTGGGATCGATGTCGTAGCTATACCTACCATCGGAGTTTCCGAAAGCGACGGAGCGATAACTGTCGATGAAAATCCGTAGTTCGAATATTCGACTCTTGTATCCCATGCGGTCGAAGCGTTAACTGTGACAACTTTGTTTTTAACGGTGACACCGTTTCTTTTAAAAGAGAATTCGTAGTCCAGAAGCTGTTCGTATGCCGAATCGATTCCGTCGTTGCCCGAAGCATAGACTATCGCACCGCCGAGTCCGTTTCTGCCGTTCTGCATGAAGCTGGTATGAGATTCGATCTCACCCGGGGTAACACCGACCGTTCCGTATGACGAATCAGGACCGAAACTGCAGTTGATTACCGAAATATCCGGATCAGCGACATATTTCTCGTAAACTTTGAGCATCGTGCTGTCGGACATAGCCGTTCCTGTCGTACCCTGCAGATATCTGACAGGATAAAGTTTGCACCACGGACACATTCCGCTCATTCCTGTCTCGTTACCGACACCGGCACTTACACCGGCGCATGTCGTTCCGTGACCTACTGAAGATGCCAGATACTGGCCGTAAGGAGATCCTTCGAGTTCGGAAAGATCGGGGTAACCGCCCTCTTTGTTGTTTATTGCGTCATATCCAGGTTCAATATTCGTCAAATCCTCATGGTCAGGGACGATTCCGGTATCCATGATCGCCACTTTTGTGTTTGTGTCGACTTCTATTTCGTTGGAATTCAGGAATTCAAGCATCTGAATGAACTTTGTGTCGGCATTTTTCAT
>CACZFE010000013.1:0-5170 GCA_902780365.1 uncultured Spirochaetales bacterium | reverse complement strand
TGCCACTGAACATCAAAATACGGATCTTTCGGAGCACTTTCCGGCACCATTCTGAGTGTTGTCTCGCGAACTAAATCGGGGAACGCGTATCCGTCACCTTCTTTTACGATCTTTTCAGCGACTTCAACGCTGTCGCCCTGCACCGAAAAGACGTAAAGCGGATAAGCCGGCAGTATTTCGTCGAGTTTCATTCCATATTTCTTTTCCATATATTCAACGGACTGTGTTCCGCGCCAGAAAACGGTTCTTTCAGCAACGACCGGCATTTCTCCGAGGAAATAAACCGGAAGTCCGCCGCCGTTTCCGCTGATAAAAGAGTAAATACTGCTTCCCGTATCGAGGCGGTAGATCTCATTTTTAGGAACAAATGCCTTTGACGCGCTTTTGATGACGCTGTAACTGTCGGCTTTCATGACGGAAACACTTGTTCCGTTGCTGTAAAAAAGCTCAGAAGCGCTTACAGTCACAACCGCAAAAAAGATTGCGAACACAAGAAAAATCTTTTTCATCTTGAACCTCTATAAAAATCAAAAAACGAACGAGTATATTTTATTTTTTATTTTTTTCGAGTTTTACAGAACAAGAACCGAACAGCCGCCTTTCTTTTTCATTTTTCCGTTTTCAGATGCTGAATCGTCATCAGAAACCGATTCTTCAGAGTTGTCATCGATTTCGACAGTGTCATCATCAGACTGAACTGAGCTTTCATCATCCGAAGTCGTGTCGCCTTCATCCGGAGCAGTGTCGCCTTCATCCGGAGTCGTGTCGCCTTCATCCGGAGTCGTGTCGCCTTCGTCAGGAGCAGTATCGCCTTCATCCGGAGCAGTGTCGCCTTCATCCGGAGCAGTGTCACCTTCGTCAGGAGTCGTGTCGCCTTCATCCGAAGTCGTGTCGCCTTCATCCGGAGCAGTGTCGCCTTCATCCGGAGTCGTGTCGCCTTCGTCAGGAGCAGTGTCACCTTCGTCAGGAAGTTCCTCTTCCTCTTTGCATTCCGAAGTGCAATGACCGTTCATCCCGTTGTCTGCTCCGTCATCACAAATCTCGCCGTTTTCTGTATCGACATGCCCGTCGCCGCAGAAAGATGTCGTTCCGGCCTCGATCTGACACTCAGTCGTGCAGACATTGCACGAAGTTTCGCCGTAATCACAGTTTATCCTGCCGTTGTCGAACCCGTTGTCACACGCTTCGCCGTTTGCGCTGTCGACTGTTCCGTCGCCGCAGTATGATGTCGCTCCAGCCGCCGTGTGACAGTCAGCCGTGCAGACTGTGCATGAAGTCTCGCCGTATGCGCAGTCGGTTATCATTCCGTTTGTCGAAGGATCGTCGCACCCCTCCCCGTTTGTCGCATCGACTCTTCCGTCGCCGCAGTATGATGTCACACCTGTAATTTTCTGGCACTGATTCGTGCAGAGCTCGCAGCCTGTTTCACCGTAAGCGCATGCCGTTCTGCCGTTGTCTGAGCCGTTGTCACAAACTTCCCCGTTGGATGAATCTATTCTGCTGTCGCCGCAGTATGATGTCGCTCCAACCGCCGTGTGACAGTCAGCCGTGCAGACTGTGCAGGAATGTTCGCCATAAACACAGTCGGTCCTGCCGTTGTCTGAGCCGTTGTCGCAGCCCTCATAACCCGAGTTTGTAACTCCGTCTCCGCAGTAAGATATCGTTCCGGCAGTTTCCTTGCAGTCAGATGTGCAGACAGTGCAGCTCATTTCGCCGTATGCGCAGTTCAGATTTCCGTTGTAATACGAACCTTTGTCACATTCTTCGCCGTAGTGGGGATCGATCGCGCGGTCGCCGCAGTACGAAGTCTTCCCGGCCGCCTGCTGGCATTCCGAGGTGCAGACAGTGCAGCTCGTCTCGCCGTAAGCACAGTATGTTGCACCGTTGTCGTCGCCGTCGTCGCAAGCCTCGCCGTCATCGATCCTGCCGTTTCCGCACATCGAAGTGCAGTGTCCGCTGTTGCTGCATGAATAACCTTCAGTGCAGTCAGAATCGCTCGAACAGAGCGGCACACAGATACCGAGAACTTCGTCGGTGCAGTAATATCCCGCTCTCTGGCAAGGATGCTCTCTGTTACATTCAAGCGCACAGTAATAATCGTAGTTATTTTCTCTGCCGCCGAGAATCTTTGTTCCATCGGGACACGGTGCAAAGGAATAGGTCAGACTTGAGGAATAGAGACTTGATTTTACGAAACAGTATCCCCCGTTAAACACCCACGCCTCACGAGATGTAAGACATACAACATCGGAAGCCGTCCACGGACCGCTCACACAATCGGCATCCGTTGAGCACGGCTTTCCGGCAGGAAGCGGTGAAGAACATTCTTCACCTTCATCGACATAGCCGTCGCAGTCATCGTCAAGATGGTTCCCGCAAACTTCGGTCGAAACATTTCCGCACATTTCAAAACCTTGGGCGAGACGCACCGCTTTTTCAAGATTTACCCTGCCGTAGCCGTATTTCACACTGAAACCGTTCTCATCCCAGAGACCTGTTGAGGGATTTATTTTGTCGGCACTTCTTTTCAGAATATCGATCACCTCTTCAAGCGTGAGATCGGGATTTATGCTGAACAGGACGCCGAACAAGCCTGAAACAACAGGAGCGGCAGCGGAAGTTCCGCTGAAAAGACGCGTGTAATCCGAGCCTGCTGCCGGGAACTCTCCGGCACCCGGGATCGTAGCCGTCGCAATACCTACCACAGGTCCGTTCGAAAGTGAAGGAGCGGAAACAGTGGATGCAGGGCCGTAATTCGAATATTTGGCTCTGGTATCCCATGCGGTCGTCGCGTTTACCGTAACGACTCTGTTGCTGACTTCGACACCGTTTCTTTCAAATTTGAAATCGTATTCGAAAAGCCGGTTGTATGAGGAATCGGTACCGTCGTTTCCTGACGCATAGACGACAACACCGCCTTTTCCGTCTCTTCCATGCTCCATAAAGCTTCGTATCGCTTCGATTTCACCAGGATAAAGATAGCTTATCCCGTATTGAGAGCTCGGGCCGAAACTGCAGTTTATCGTGGTTATATCGGGATCCGCCACATATTTTTCGTAAACGGGAAGCATATCGGAAGTTGAATGAGATGTCGCACCGTGTCCTGTCTGCCATTTTACAGGATAAATCCTGCACCACGGACATACTCCGCTCATTCCGATATCGTTGCCGACTCCGGCACTCACACCGGCGCATGTCGTTCCGTGAGTAACCGTGTCAGACACATTGCTGTCGGGATAGCCGCCCTCTTTATTCTCCAAAGCGTTCCAACCGACATCAAGGTTCGTCAGATCTTCATGATCAGGCGCAACACCGGTATCCATTATCGCGATTTTCGTATTCGTATCAGCTTCAATATTGTTGTTGTGCAGAAATTCGAGCATCTGAAGGAATTTTGTGTCGGCGTTTGCCGCAACAGGTCTGTCAAGATCGATATTGCTATAATGAAACGAGGCCGTTCCCGTGTTGTGCAGATGCCATTGCGTACCGAAATAATCATCCTGCGGTGCGCTTTCCGGCACAAAATAAAGGGTCGTTTCGCGGACGATATCGGCAAACGCGTAACCGTCGCTGTTTTTCACTATTTTTTCAGCAATTTCAACGCTGTCACCTTCGACAGAAAAAGCGTAAAGCGGATAACTCGGAAATATTTCGGTAAGTTTCATATTATACTTTTCTTCCATATACTCGATCGGTTTTTCACCGCGCCACAGCAGCGTTCTTTCGGCAACGACAGGTTCGTTTCCCAGAAAATAAACGGGAAGAGTGTCGCCCCCTTTTTTTCCGCTCCCGCTGACAAAAGAATAGACATATTTTCCGGTATTCATGCGGTAAACAGCGCCTTTCTGATTATCCGCATCCCGCGCCGTGGTTTTTACCGCGCTCAATTCCTCCGATTTTTTCATCGGAATGCTTGTTCCGTCGCTGTAGAAAAGCTCTGCACCGCTTACAGCAAGAACACTAAAAAAGATTGTAAACACAAGAAAAATCTTTTTCATCACGGACCTCCGTCGAATCAAGGAAAAAAAACGGATTATTATAGATTATTTTTTATTTTTTTTCGAGTAATTTTACGATAGCAGGGTATGCGAGCTGACAAACCGTCCGTTTTTTCAGTTTCATTCCGGCTGTTTTCATCGCTTTGATCTGCTTTTCAGACGGGAAAACATCAGGAACTTCACTGGAGAAGTTCACGGGAAGAACAGTGGAAGAATAATTCGTCGTATGGAAAACAGTTTCACCGACGGTCTGCGTTCCATCCTTGAATGTGAGTGTCATCAGCCAGGTGCCTTCTTCAGGCAGTTTGACGTCAAAGGTGAAATTCCCCTTCTTACTGGCATCTGTTTCCATTCGAAGCGGCTCACTGGATGACATGCGCATGAGAACGCCGACAATGTGAAGATTGGGAGTGCAGGTTCCCTTGACTTTGAATGTGCCTGTACTTGTCTCATGCGGAGGCTCTGACGTGAACACAGCATTGGCAGTTGCAGCCGCACTGGAACTGACGCCGTTGGAGGTGACGATTTTTTCACCGGATGTTGTCGACCCGACAGCTGTAGCGGAAAGCACGGTGGTAAAATGCCATGTGCCGATGGCTTTGTTGAGTGCGTTGAGGTCAACGGTCTTCAGTGAACGCCCGAAGACTTTATAATCCAGCGTGATGGTATAACCGTTTCTGACTGCACGGCGTGCATATCCTCTGGTGGTTGTGCCGTTGGTCGTTCTTTTATATTTCAGCATGAGGAATCGACCGTACTGATTGGTGTTTTTCCATTCGGCACTCTGATACTTGTATCCTTCGCTGCTTCCGATCGTCCCTTTCAGATGGGCAGAACGATAGGACGCACGGATCGCTTTTGTCTGCTGGTCAAGATCGAAATACTTGTCAGACCATTCATCATGAACAGCGGTCAGTTCAAGACATGCATCCGAGTCAAGCGTCCAGGCCTGGAGGAGGACTCCGCGCTCATTCCAGTCTTCAAGAAGGCTTTCCGGAGTGATGTTGCGATTGGACATCCATTCCTGATGTTTCTCAAGATTATCAGGTGTCAGAATGATATACTTGGAATCATCCAGAGTAATCTGAGCATGAATGGAGTCGAAAGAAAGCAATGTCTCTGCATTGGCGGACAGACAAAGGCTGACTGTCAGAAGAAGAAATAACACCAAA
>CACZFE010000012.1:16017-25665 GCA_902780365.1 uncultured Spirochaetales bacterium | reverse complement strand
ACAGGATTTTCTAACTGAAGACTGAAAACTGAAGACTGAAGAATTAATAATTTTTCATTGTAAATCGCACTGTATTTCTCAGAAAGGGCTGACAAGGCTTTTGAAGAGCTTTCAAAAGAAATCGAAGCTCAGAAAAAATAAGTTCTTTTCATTTTCATGAAAACTTTCTTTGTATTTCTGTTTTTTCTTTCCCTTTTCTTTTATTCAAGCGCATCAGACGATATCGAATCGGCCGAGTCTTTGACGGAAGGCCGCGAAATTGCACCTCTGCCGCAGACTGACGAAAGGATAAACGGATATCGCGAAGATTATAAAAAACCGAAGGAAAGTCTGATCGAACTCCCTAAAAAATATAGAAAAAAAGAGAAGGAAAAAGAGGCAGATAAAAAGAAAAGCACCGAACCTGTAGAGACGTTTCATGAAACGTCTCTACTGCCTGAACCATTAAAACCGGCGGAAAAACCTAAACCTAAGCCCGGATATTACGGTGAGACCTTTGACGGGCTGCGTGACGGAAAAGGAAAACTGATTCTCGAAAACGGTGATGTTTACGAAGGACACTGGAAGGAAGGGCGCAAGGAAGGGCACGGAATTTACGTTTATGCAAACGGCATAAAGTACAACGGGACCTGGAAAAACGACAAAATGGACGGTTACGGCTCGCTGATTTTTCCCGACGGAAGCTCCTATTACGGTGAATTCGAAGACGGCGCTATATCGGGAAACGGCACTTTCAAATATGCAGACAAAGCCGAATATTCAGGCGAATGGAAAAACGGCAAATGGCACGGACGCGGCCGCTTCAGACTTGCCAACGGCAGAGAAATCAATGCGGTATTCTGTGATCAGCAGATAGTCGAACTTATAAAACCTGAAGAAGATTCGGAATAAAATCCGAAAGTTACGATATTAGAACGGGTTTTGGAGTCCCTGTTCCATTTCGAGTTTTTTATCATTAACCGAAGTTTTGAGAATCTGATAGTATTTATGGCGTGCGAAAATATTTTCTTTGTATTGAGCGTGCTGTTTGCTGTCTAACTTGCCGTCGATAACTTTCTGTTTCAGGATGCCTTCGACAACATAGCCGGGAATAGCATAGTCAATAAGCGAGCAGTCAATAAGATCGACTTTATTCCTGCCGTTCAGAAAAGCGCATGTCTTGAGAACACGAACGATTTTTCTCCAGCGGAAGTCGCTGACAAAGTAATCAATCATCTTTCTTCTGACTTCAGAAATAAGATTTTTTGCATCCTCACCCAGTTCAACCTTGTCGATTTTTGTCTGCTGCCAGTTTTGGATTTCCTTCTGATCAAGTAATGCCGTTTCCTGTTCTTTGTTCGGGCGAGGATGGCTGACAGTATTTATGAGCTTGAAAAAAGCCGCATCACTTGAAGCTGTATTTACTGAAACATGAAGGGCAAAACTTTCCCGCAGAGCCTCGAACCTTCTCTCTTCTGCCGCTTTGTAGGGATCTGCTTCTCTTGAACCTGCCGCGACAAAGACCGGCGAATCGTTTATAATCCTGAGAAGTTTGTTCAAAACAGCCGGATTTGCTGACCAGATGTCATCAAGGAAGGCAAAGGTTTTTCCCGAAATCTGCAAATTATCAGGAGTTGAGGATTCGTTTATAAAATATTCAAAACATTCGTATCCGCTTCCGTAAAAATCACGAAAAGCACTTGCAACGCAGCGAACCACCTCAATTTTGTCTTGTCCTGAAGATCCGAGCATGAGAATGCTTTCGCCGGCGATGGCTGAAAGCAGTGTCAGAGAAACAGCCTCCTCCTTGCCGCTTAAATTATGGTTCAAATACGCAAGCAGTGTTTTGATTCTGTCAGGCAGATAATTGTTATTTTCCATGTCAGCCTCGTTGAAATGTTTCCAAAAAACCAAAATATTTTAGAAAATTAGAGATTTTTGACAATTTTTTCGTAAGCGACGGGGTTTTAGAAAAGAAAGGTTATCTTACGCAGATAACTCTGAGTTTGTAGTCATAGGAATTCGGGGCGCGGAATGATCCCGAGTCATCGTAAGCATCAATAAACATTGTCATCTGGCCGACTTTGCCGTTTATAAAATCGACTCCCCAGGCTTCGCCGACATTTTCGGGATCAAGAGTTGACGACCAGAAAGGCTCTTTTGAATTGATTTTGCTGAAATCTGATTCCTTGAAATCGGCAGTTTCCCGCTGTTCGTATTCATGCTGTAATTGCTTGTATTTTTCATATTCTTCAACACTTAGTCCATTCATCTCCATTTTTTCCAGCTCAAAAAACCAGAAATCGCCATAATCTTCCCTCAAATTTTCTTCCAAGGCCGCGATTTTATTTTTTAACATCGATGTCCCGTTCTGGTAACAGCCGTTGCAGGAGGTGTTCCAGCATTTTTCGCCGAGACACTGCCTGTTTTCGCTGATTCTGCAGCTGCCGCCCGGTTCCGTCAGGTCGCAGTTCTGAATCAAAGTTCTGAGTTCGTCGATATTCGGCAGTCTCCAGTCCGACGAATCATTTTCTTCAAGGTCGGAGCAGTAGGAATCCGCCTCTTTCCATGTCATGGCCTTCGGAGCGATATCGGACCACTTCAGTTTTTTCGGGTCGGGGAGCGGTTTTACGGGATTTTTCTGCGGTTTTATGCTGCGGTCATTCTCTTGTTTATCTCGGACACATATTACATTTGTATCTCCGGCAAATCTTTTGACTTCTGAGACGGAGGAGTGTCTTGCGAATATGTTGATCAAAAGAGTTCTGTTTTGTAACGGGTCGAAAATCCAGCTGCCGGATTTTCCTGTTTTGTTTTGTGAAAGAAAAATGGCGTAATTTTCCCGAATATTGTTTTTTTCATGTTTTCTGACTTTTAACGCTTTAAGTTCTTCAAGAGTCGGAAGCCTCCAGTCGGAAAAACCGCCTTCCCGCAAGTTGCCGCAGTAAGAATACGGATCGTGGACTCCGAAAATTTCATACGTGCTGCAGTCCATAGGATCGTATCCGCAGGGGACCGCGTCTTCTTCGCGTTTTTTCAATTCGCTTTCCGAACAATATGTGTCCTGACACAAGCGCATATTGCAGCCGTAATCGCAGTTCCAGCCGGTATATCTGTTGTGCGTAAGCGAGAGCAGCGATGTCGAGTAATTTTTCTGGTCAAACATAGTGTTCTTGGACCATTGCAGCCTTTTCAGATCGACTTCCGGGGTTTCCGCTTCCGTTTTTTGAACAGTATCTCCAGGCGAAGCGTTCCTGACGCAGAATACATTGCATGTGTCCCACTGGCATTGGTTGCACGGACTCCAGCTGTCAACAATGCACTTTTCGGGAATAATAATTTCATAAGCATTCCAGTCGTCTTTTTTGGATTCTTCATCGTTCCTGAGCCCCCAGAAACAGCCGTCAATATGCCAGTAGTTACCGAGAGCGACATCAAGCGAATAGTCTCCGTTACGGTTCGGAAGATCTGTAAATTCCTTGCACTCTTTTATTGTTGACTTTATTTCAGCCGGAGTAGCAGGACGCCAGTCCGAAAATCCGCCTTCCCGAAGCTCTTTGCAGTAATCCTGAATATAGCCGTAATACATCGGTCCGGCGAAGGTTCAGACCACATAAGGTTGAGGGAAACCGCCGGTTTGGCTTTGTTTTCATCATCGTTTTTTTCTTCAATGCTGCAGGTTTTAACAGCTTCTGTTTCAGCAGTTTCCACGGCAATTTGTTCGTTTTCCGCGTTTTCCGTGCTTTTCTGCCCGTTTTCAGCCGAACAGCATGTAAACGCAAAAGAAACCGAAAAAATAATAAACAAATAGTAAAGTCCGGATGTTTTTGTCATGATTCTAATGCCTCCCTCTGTTTAGGCTGACAGTAAAAGAGAATATTCTTCGCGCCAGAGTTTTTTGAATTCGAAAGCGATAATTTTGCTCCGCTTCAAATCGTAATTGCGCTTTGAGCAGCTCTCTTTCTCTGATTTCTGGCTTGTCAAATGGAAACACCCGCACTCTTTGCAGAAATATTTTCTTTTTGGGGTCTTTTTTGCTCTGATACCGTGATGTCTGGCACTTTTGAGAGCCTTGTTAGCCTCTCTTTCCGTGTAGCAGATTTTTCCTTCGCTTTCACATCTGATTTATCTTTCGAACTCGTCTTTCATGTTGCCTCCGTGTTTTGTTGTCAATCAAACGTCCTACACGAAGTATAAGCGGTGAAAAACAGAAAAGTTGACAGGAGATTTTAAAAATCTTTTCGATAATTGATTTTCAGCATTTTCTTCTGTTCTTCGAGTTGTTTTGCGCGTTCTTTGATGTGTTTGAGAGCCGGAATGGGACGGCTTGAGAATTTCAGTTCCTCTTTTTCAAGTTCTTCCATTTTGTCCGCGTCTTTTGCCGCCATAGCCTTTATAATATCAATAATATCATTGATTTGTTCTGCACCGATGGCGACGCCGCCGGTGACGTTGGCTATCCACGAGAAAAATTCAGGGTGATCAAGACGGGAAACTCTGTGACTGAAATCACCGATATTGATTTCGTGCATGGAGGCCAGAGAACGGTAATCAACTCGGGATGAGCAATATACGGTATTTATGGTGACTTGCTTTTCAAATAAGGATTTGGTTATTTCAAAATAATCGTGTTGATATGGACAAAGTCCGCGCTCATGCGGTCTTGCATCTCCGAATAAAACGACGGAACGGGTGTTTATTGCGTTCCAGTTCATGTTTAATGTGTCATAAAGAGCGTCTTCCACAGCTTCGTCAGCATCACCGCCGGATCCGTCAGGTGTTCCAGAAATAAACCCCTGTAATTGTTCTATATTTACAGTGAGCGGCTGGACTTTTGTGATATACGGATCTCCGCTGCCGTGATCAAGATAGAATATAATGCCGATACGCAGATTTGGGATAATCTGGAACAATGTCGAACAGATTTCTTTGAATTTTGATTTCAAAATCGCGTGATATGCACTCATTGAACCTGTTAAATCACCCATCAGAATCAAATCAAGACCTTTATGAGCCTGCAAATCCTTATGAACCTGCTGCTTGATTGAATCTTTTTTAAGAATCTCGGCAACTTTGTCCTGTTTTTTCACAGAATTAAGGTCGAAAGATTTTAATGTTCTGCTTTCGCTCTTTTTTTCGAGTCCGCCCGAGGATTTCTTTAAAGCCGGCAGATTTAATTTGTTTTCAGTTTTCGGATCGGTCGTTGTCATCGTTCACTCTCCTTTTAGTGTTTTTTAGAACTTCGTTTTTCAAGGTAATTACTGTCATATTCAGCCCTTTTGTCAGGGTCAGACAGAATCTCCCATATTTTATTCAGCAGTTTTATTATTTCCGAACATTCATTCTTCTCTTCGTCCGGAGCAGTATCAGGATGATATTTTTTTGCCATTTTATGATACTGCTTTTTGATGGTCTTTTCATCGAACTGTGTGTAATCTTCAGAATCATCATAGTCTTCACGGAACAAAAATTCGTAATAATCGAACCAGTCATCGGATTCTTCGCTTGAGGTTTCTTCCTCTGTTTCGGAGGTTCCTGCATATTCATTAAGGATCTCGATAATGTCGGCATAACCTTTGCAATAGCTTAAACCTTCGACTGCGCTTCTGTAACATTCCGCGAAAAAGAATGACTTGAAATGCTTGTCGGTATCAAGAATGCAGTTTTCGATTTTTCCGAGCCATATACTGAAATCGAGTCCTGTTCCTTCGGCGTGTTCCTTGATTTCTGCATACTGCTTTTTCAGTTCTTCGTTTACTATGCTGATTTCGTCAATGGGAACAGAGAACCCTTTAAATGTTCCGCTTGCATATTTTTCATCCAGTTCTTTGAATTTTTGGAGAGTGTCTTCGAGAGCTTTCATGCCGACGCGAATAGTTTCTTTTACAACAATTTTAGCTTTTCGTCCGTCCTCACTGTCGTCAAAATTGATGTTTTCTATCGTTTCTCTGACGGCTTCCATATCTTCGAGTTTGCGGTCATATTCTCTTATTTTTTCGTTCAGCTTGCTCTCGATTTCAGCACGGTCTGTCTCCCAACGGGATTTTTCAGCCTCGAAACTTTTTCTCATTTCTTCTTCTTTAGCGGAAAAACTATGTTCTTTTTCCTCCACAGATGCAAGTCGTTTTTTTTATATCGTTTTCAAGTTCCGAGCATTTTGATTCGCGGTAATCCAGGTCTTTTAATTTATCCTCATATTCTTTTTTCTGTTCTTCCGCGTCTTTGAATTTTGCTTCATATTTTTCTTTACTTTCAACGCTTTTTTTCTCGGCTTTTTCAGCTTTTTCGACACGTTCTTTCATGGAAACGCGCTCATCTTTGATATTCTGACGCTCTTGTTCCAGATCAGTATCTTTTTTTGCTACGCGCTGTTCATCTTTTTTTACGCTTTCACTACGGATATGGATCGACATCTCTTCTTTTCTTATTTCTTCAGCACGGTTTTTTAAATTTTCTTCCCATTCGCTCAAACGCGACTGCTCTTTCTGAAGTTGTTGCTGAAGACGCTGGTTTTCATCGACTTTTTTCTGAAAATCCTCAACTTGCGCGTTAAAGAGTGCGATTTTTTCCTGTAAATCCCTGCCGTTTTCAATGGTTTGAGTCAAAACGCAAAGAGATTTGGTATTTATAGCAGAAGATTTGCTTAGATTGCGTTCCGCTTTTTTCAGGCGTTTTGTCTGTTCCCTTTCCCGGTTGGCTTCCTCCTGCGCTTTTTTTTCTGCACGTTTTTTATTGTTCCAAAAATCAAGATGCATCACTCTTCCTCCTCAACCTAAAGCAATCTGCCTTACACAAAAATATATAAGCGGTGAAAAAGGGGGAAGTTGACAGATTTTTTTAAAAATTTTTCAGAGAATCTTTCACTTTTTCCAAAAATCTTTTGCGTGCTTGAGTTGCCGCAGATTTTGTAAAGCCGTATTTTTCTGCAATTTCCTGATTTTGTGGAAGTTTTCGCTCAGAATTTTCAGCGAAATAGGCATCACGGATTTCTTTGTTAATGAATGAACAGGACTCCAAATCCTCAAGACAGAAACCGCATTCCAGGACTGTAACCGTAAGTAGTTCCGAAAGCATTGCATTAGGCTTAATTTTTTCCCATTCTTTCTGAAATTCAGGAAGAATGATTTCATGTTTTTCTTTATCTATAAGCCAGTTCTCCAGAGGATTTCTGTCGCTATTCTCCTGAATGTCAGGATTTAAAAAGACCTCGCCGTCTTCGTTTGTTGTTTCGGTTCCGGAAGTAGAAGCCCTTATAATCTTAAGAATAATCCGAATTTTTGATTCTTTGATTTTAAGCTCTTGTGTAGCCTTTTTAACAAGGGATTCTTCATCAAGATCCGGATATTTTTTCTGGACCTTTTTGAACTTGTTAATCTGCTCCACAAGGTAGTCTGTAATTGTATTTCCGGCGTTTTTGTCTGCAAAATCATCTTTTTCTCTGCTGGTGTTTATTGATTTTTTCAGTAAACCAAAAAGATACTGGCTAAAAGAAATTTCTTCTTCAAAGTCATCTGAATCATGGAAATATTTAAGAAGAGCATATCTGACCTTTTCAACAACTTCTACAGGGAATTCTTTGTATTTTTTTTGGGATTTCCATACTTCTATAATGATTTTTTCTTCTATGCTTTTTATAGCATTTCCAGTATTTCCGGCTACTGAAAATTTTGCGTATTCCGCATAGAGAGCATCGATTTTATTGAAGATTTCTTCCATGATCACTCCTCAAACAATGCTTCAATTGTCTTTATTGCGTGGTCACTGCTTGAAGTCTCGATCATGTTGGTAAAGCTGTTCATCAAATAAAGAGGAGTAATGTCATAAATCATTTCCGAGCCTGGGATAATCTCGCCTTTTCTGAATTCCACCTTGGAATAGACGATGTTTCCAATGGAACAGTCAAAGAATTTTTCGGCAAACTGGAAAACAGTGAAAAGCAAAAATGCCAATGGTTTCGGACCGAAAGTGACATCTGCATAGATTTCTGCACCATGCTCCAGCTCTTTAATCAGTGCTTTGAACATGAACTGGAAATTAGTTTTTGAAGGATCAAATGCGTTCGAAAGTGTCTCATAGCTTATTTTTGCGCCGATATTCTGGTTGAAATGATCAAGTTCTTCCTTGAAAAGTTTAGCGTTTTCCTCACCAGCGTTTTCGCCGCCTTTTGTTTCGAGAAGGAAAACTTTGATTTCATCGTCAGCTTTCATAGTGTTGGCCAATGCGCTGTTTACCGCGTAGTAAATCGGTTCATTGACCTCGATCAAAGCGTTCCCGTCAACAGGGTAAATACGTTTTTTCATGTCGTTTTTTAAAGGAAGTGTCGCAAATACGATTTTTTTCATCTTTTCACCTCAAAAATAGAGAATCTTAATAATTTCAATTCAATCATAAATCTTAAAAGTTGCAAAGAACTCTTGCACTATATATAAGCATCGAAAAATCTGCGAGTTGATAAAATTTTTTCATTTTTTTTGTAAAAATTCATATTGCGCTGATTTTATTGATGCTTTTTTCGGTTTTGTCCGTTTTTTGCTAGTTCGAAAGTGAGATATATCAGGTAGATCTGGATCGCAAAAGAGTATTTTTCAAAAAAATCTTCGACCTCGTTTTCGGAACAGTAGAGGAAGTTCATGAATCTTTTGAAATGTTCCAGCTCATCGTCTGTAAATACGGATTCCAGATCTATTTCATCTGAATTATCATAAATGTTCTTATTGATTGTGCCGTCTTTTCTAAAAACCAACGACCACAATCCTTCTTCAGAGCCAAACGCCAGGTCAAACGGAGTTAGGATTTTTACAAAGTAGAGATTCAATATTTTGAGAAGTTTGCCGATATTGTGGCTTTGCTCTGTCAAATATTTCCTGGCATCAAAAAGTGCCCATAAAATCAAACGGCCACGATATTTTTTGTTGTCATTGTTTTTTTTAAAGAGATTATAGATTGCAAAATTTTCACTGATATGTGTGGTCTTATTCCGCTCAGGATAAATAAACTTGTGTCTTAAAGCACCGCAGTTTGTAAAACGATCCTCTCTTCTATCGGAAATTTTTGAATTCTTGCTATCGAAGCAAGGGTTGCCTTTTTTCCATTCCATTACCGATTCCTGAAAGAATTTGCATGAGATTTCTCTGGTAAAAAAATTCTTATGTTTATCATCGTTTACGAACGGAACCTGCCTGAAATCATGAATCTGAAAGCCAAAATCAAGGGCTTTGAGTTTTTTAAGGTTGGATTTTGCCTGCTCTATAGCTGCATCGGCATCTTCTTTCGAATAGTATTTTTTCTTATCTAAACGGATTTCGAAAATAGATTTCTGCTGTTCCCTTATGAAATTAATCTCTTCAATCAGCTTTCTGTTTTTGCTTGTAAAATTCGCCAGAATACGCAGGATGCTTTCATTTGCTTCAAAACAACTGTTTTTAAAGTTGGCAAAATTGATATCTATAAACGGATTTGTTTTTCCAAGATGCAGTTTCTTGCTGATATTATTAAGGATTTCGCACTGTTTTTCAGGCAGACACCATGAATTTTCTTTCACTGCCGCATCAAACCAACCGATAATTTCTTTCTTTTGTTCTTCTTCCGCAAAAGAAATGCCGTCTTCACATATTTCACGCAGAAAAAAGAAAAAGATTCCCTGAAGAAGCCGAATATCTTTTTCAAAAT
>CACZFE010000012.1:0-16006 GCA_902780365.1 uncultured Spirochaetales bacterium | reverse complement strand
TCTTTTTCAAAATTTTCAGGCAGGGTTCTTTCAATATTTTCAGGGTTTGCAAGTTTTATAACTGCCAGAGCTTTTTTCTTAATGCTTTCACTGGTAATAATTTCACTTTTTACATCGAAAATATTTTTTTCAACAACAGTTTCAGGAGAAGGAAAAATCTGTTTGAGTTCATTCACTCCTAATCCTTTTAGAGAAGCATACAACTCTTCTGTTTCATTTGGTTTTTCTTGAAAATTTTCACGCAGAATTTTTTTGTTTTCCGTTATTTCGGCAATAAGTTTTTCTGTTTCATTCTGCGATCTCATATTCCCTCCTTTAAAAATCCGATCCGAGTTTCGGATATGAAATATATGGCAGAAAATTTAGCGGTATCGGCAACTAATAATAATAATGATATTTTCTCAATACTTGCGGATCAATTTCCGTGGCTTCATTTGCCCGGTCAATACTGCGTTTTACACCATTTAACGGATTCCAGATAGTATTCTCTGAGGCATTTATATTTTCAGAATAAAGCGCGTAGGCAATCGGTTTGTTGTTGTTACCCACAAAAACAAAAAAAAGTTTTAGATTACGCCCCTTTTTCGCATCGATATCTTTATCGAACATTTTAAATAATGTCCTGTAATCATTAAGAAACTTGGTAGAAACTGTTTCAATAACTTCCCCGTTTGATTTGTAACGAAGAACGAAACAATGAATCGAATTGGTTTGGAAATATCCTCCAATAAAATTATCCCCGTAGAAATCTTCAATAATTTGTTCCCCCGACGTGCATTTTTCATAAACATTAAATGTTTCTTCGGGATTGTTGGAATAAATATAAGGAAAATGAAGGTTCTGTGCCCAAACCGGACTAAAAAGAAACAACGACGCCAGAATCATCAAAATTTTTTTCTTCATTCCAAACCTCCTGAAAATTTCAGATTCACTGACCAACAAAATTCGTGTCAGAATAATGAAGGGGCAGAATTTGTAAAGGAATTTCGTTAGTTAAGATGAAAGAAAAGATTCGTGGGATAACTTGACCGCTTTTTACACTTTCCAAGCAGCTGCACATCCAGACTTCGAAGTGTCCAAAAGCGTTTAAATTGACATATTTTTGAGATTTTTTTCAGATTGTTTATATTTTCCCGCTTTGGTTCGAGGTGTGTGAGAATTCAATGGCGGAAAGGAAAAAATTGGAAACAGTAACGGTGGTTCTCCCGTTTTTTTCGGCATAGTAGTAGCTGCCATATCTGCTATTATTGCATTCTTTTTGGGACGCCTGTTCGAGAAAAAATCACAATCACGTAAAAAGCAAATTTCTGAAAAAATTTCCGGAGAAAAAGAAAACCGGCTTAAAAATGTCGGCAATATTATGGAGAGAGAAGATTATATTCAAAGAAAAGAAATAGAGCAGAAATTAGTTAAGCAAACCATTAAAAACGGCCGTTCCGTGAATTTGATCGGAATGCGGAAAATTGGGAAATCCTCTCTGATTTACAATGTGTTTGAGTCTAAAACGGAAGAATATTACCAAAACAATAATATCATAGTAGTAAAAGTATTGGCCGGCATCTCCGATTCTGCTGATATATTTTTCAAAAATATGGCTAAAAAAATTTGTGAAATCATTAAAAGAGAAAATAGTTCTTGGGGTTATAGCAGCAATCTGTTTCGATTAAATGAAAAAATCCAAAGCGAGAATATAGAAAATGACGGGGAAGATACTTTATGCAAATTTTTCGACACAATAAAAAGTTATAAAAAAAAGATCCTATGTATTGTCGATGATTTTTATAAGTCTTCAGAACTGTTTAAAAATCGCAAACGTTTTTTTACTGTTCTCAAAGAATTGGTGACTAATCCGAAATACGATGCAACTTTTGTTATTGTATCTGAAACATCAGTGGAGGATCTGGATTTTATCGGAGACAACCGATTGTATCTTCGCGGATTTTCAGATAAAGAACTGCTTGATTATTACAGGCAGAGCGAAATTCAATTGAATGATGAAGAACGGGCTCTTCTTAAATGTTTTACCGGAGGTCATCCGTACTGGTCAGATATTATTCTGGCAGAGTATAAAGCGGAAAAAGACGATGGCAAACCTGCGGATATGGAGACAATATTCAGGGAAAAAGCAAAAATTATATATCCGGAATTCGAGGCAGTACTTGATTCTCCGGGAGAAGACCTGAAAAACAAGCTCTATCAGATAGTTTTCGGACCTATGGATGAAAAGTGCACGAAAACCGACATCGAGACTTTATATGACTACGGAATTCTTGATGACAGAAAAAGGCCGAAAATCATTTCCGGAAAACTGTATGAATACATGAAAATGAAAGAACGGGATATAAATTTCTTCCCGCTCTGGCACGATACGGAGACCGGAATGAGAGCCATTCTGAAACCCCGATTGAAAAAAGTATATTCCGAAGAAGATTGGGAAAAAAGGATTGCTGAAAAGTATATTTTGAAAATCTCTGAAAAGACTCGGCAGAAAATGCAAAACTATTTCTATCCAAACGACATTCCGAGAAAAAACGCTAAGCCTTTTACAGATAAAAATACGGGTAAAACTTACACAATGGAGGAATATTCTCTTTTCTATTGTTTAGAAGAAGCAGTAAAGCTGAAAGAGAAGATGCAAAATTCAGACTGTATGAAACCTGATGCGGAGATCACCATTCTTGAAGCGATAAATACCAGAGGTTTGTTTTTGCTGTGTGAAATGGAGTATTCCAATCTGAATTTAAGAGAAATATTTGAAGAACATGACAAATTTAAAAAAGCGGCAGATCATTTGAAAAGGGCGAGAAACCCTTATCAGCATAACAATGATGAACTTCTGAAAGAGGAATATAAAGAAAAAACCGTCGAGTGCTGCAAGTATCTGCTCGAATGCATCAACAAAAACAGAATATAGAGTTGTGACGGAAGTCAACACAGCGCGGTGTATTCCGCACCGGCAATATCCATCCGTTTCATTGTGACATTTCTGCAAATATCGGATTCGCTGTTTGAAACGAGGATGAATTTTCTGCATCCGCCGTCTTCTCTGTTTAATTCGACAACTGCTTCGCCGGTCGTTCCGCTGCCGGCGAAAAAATCTACAACTACTGAATCCCTGTTTGTTGTGGCGCGAACAAGTTCTTTTATTAATTTCACAGGTTTAGGTGTTGAAAAGTAATCTCTCCTGCCGAAAATTTCCGCGATTTCATCTTTTGCGGAAGAAGTCGTTCCGAAACAGTCGAAGATCTCAGGCACACCGGATAGTGTTTCTTTCAGTTTACCGTTTTCGAGATAAGGCTGCATGATTTTGTTCAGAACAGATTTCTCCGATTTTCTCACAAAAATTATAAATTCGTAATCGGTCTGGATTTTGTTGGGATTTAAAACAACTCTGTTGACATCAAAAAACTCATGCTTTTTCTTCCATTTTTTGACAGAGACATTCATTTCGCCGAAAATTCGTTTGCATACTTTCACGATGTCGTCCAATCCGTTCTCATCAATATTTATGACCAGGAAACCGTCTTCCGAAAGCAGTTTTTCACTAAGTTCGATGCGCTCTTCCATAAATTTTTCGTATCCGGAGCCCTCGTATTCATCTTTATAACCGATGTAATCTATGTGCGAGTTGTAAGGAGGGTCGATCAGTATCGCTTTTATTTTGCCTTCGTAGTTTTTTATCATGGATTTCAGCGTAAAAAGGTTGTCTGATTCGATCACATAATTTGAACGGATGTTTCTGAGAGTAATTTTTGCAGGAGTGTTGGAAACAACATTTTTATCGATGAAGCACTCTTGGAAAACTGAAATTTCCGACAAGTTTCTGCAATGAGCGAAAGCCCACTCCCCGATATAGGCAACAAGATCGGAGCAGTAAACGGTTTTCAGGGAATCGCAGTTCGTGAAGCAGGTTTTGCCTATGATGGAAACATTGTGAAGGTTTATCGAGGTCATTTTGCCGCATCCCGAGAATGCTCCCCGCTCCAGATTCGTGACACTGTCCGGGATATGAATTTCTCCGATGGCGAATTTTGCCGGACAGCAGATCAGTTTGCTTCTGTCTTTTGAAAGAAGAAGACCGTTTTCGACCACGAAATTTTCCGATTCTGACACGAATTCGATTCCAGAGCATCCGACAAACGGATTGTAGCCGATGGTTTCCAAAGTTTCCGGAAGGATGATTTTTTTGATTCCTTTGCAGTTCCAGAAAGAGTTGCGGCAGATTTTTTTCACATTTCTTAAACGCAGTTCCTCTATTTTTATAGAATTTAGACACCCGATAACGGAAGAAAAATCCTTGTCGTAAATAACTTTGTCGATGATTTTGTATGAAGCCGACCTGTTGTCAATGCTCAGCTTGTCGCAGCCGGAAAAAGGGTTGTTCTCTAGTTTTATTACAGATTCGGGGATCGTAAGTTCGGTAAGATTGCTGCACAGGAAAAACGAATGTTTGCCTATGATCTTTGTGCCGGATTTTATTTGGTAGGATTTCTCTTTTCTGGAGACTGGATAGTAGATGAGTTTGGAGAAATTTTTGTCGTACAAAACCCCGTCTTCCATTTGAAAGCTACTTGAATTATTGGTGATTTTGATTTTGGGACATCCGGCAAAAGGATTGTTCCCCATAACTTTCACATGGGCCGGAATGTTTGCCTTCAGCAGATTTTTGCAGTTGTAAAAAGTGTCTCCGCCGATGTTTACCAAAGATTCCGGTAGCATCACTTCTTCTATTTCCTGATTGTCCCAGAAAAGACATGATGCAAGATCCGTTACTCCTTCGGGAACGATGACGTGTTTCTTGTGACCGGTATATTCCAGAACTTTTGTTCCTTTGATGATAAAATCCTCTGATTTTACAGCTTTAGGATTGGCAAGGCGGTATTCTTCTGCTTTTTCTTCCAGTTCAAAAATGCCTGAAGTATAGAGTTTGTTTTCGTGATTTTTTACAAAATATTCCCGCTCGATAAGTCCGCTCACGAGCCTTGACTGATAATGGATGAGTTTGGTCTTTGGGAAAACCGGGGTTTGTTTGATATTTTTCTCGATGTGATTCCATTCGAAACATGCGATTTTCAAATCGGAACACTGAATATCGAAACCGGTCTCCGAAAACAGAGAGATTTCTTCCGGCTGATACCCCATGGAGAGAAGTTTGTCCAGACATTCGAGCACGACGAAAGATTCGTGAGTCTTCAGCGCGATAGTTTTGTCTATTCCGTCAAAACGGGCGGATTGTTTTTCCGAATCAATTTCTCCGGAACAGCCTTCGGCATACTGTTTCTTAAAAACACCGGAGTCCTTTTTTTCAAACCCCAAAGCCCAGTAAAGAGCTTCATATTTCATGTCTTTTGCGATGGAATTTATTTCCTGAATTGAGTATTTAGGCATGGTTTAAATCCCCTTTTTTCAAGATTTCATCAACGATTTCATCCGGAGTCTTTTCCGAAGAATCAACTACAATGTAGTTAAACTCTCTTTCTTTGCAGAATCGGATCATTTTTTCATAGGCTTTTTCAGATTTTTCAACTTTGGCTATATCCGGGTCTTCCGGATTTCGGCTTCTAAGACGTTTTAAAATCGCATCGGGTTTTGCATAGAGGATAACCGTAAGAGTAGGTTTTCCGATTTTTTTCAGAATGAGATCGTAGATGTCGCTGTTGTCTTCTGTGCCGCTCCAGCAGTAGTTCGAGACGATGTGCCTGTCTGTGACAATGTTTTCGCCCTGGAATTGTGTGTAGGTGTAGATATTGTTCAGTCCGTAGTACCATGCTGTAAAGTTTCTGTCCGGATTGGAATTTACTCGTTTGGCGACTTTCTGGTACTGAGATACATCGTTTTCTGAATCATCCAGAAGATAGTGCAGCGCTTTTTCAACGAATCTGTATCCGAGTTTTTCCGCTAGCAAAGCGCATACTGTCGATTTCCCGACACCGTCCATTCCTTCAATGGATATATGGTTCATTTTCCTTCTCCTTTTTAAGGTTGATAAGTTCTTCCAGAGTTTTAGGTTCAAAATCTATGACATCAACTCCGCAGTTATAAGCCGGCAAGTTTTTATAATAATCTTTTATCTGTTTGTATGCCGGTCCGTTTTTTTCGGTTTTATTGTGAATGTGACCGTAGACCAGCAGACCGCTTCTGTTAAATTCCATCCAATCCATCAGCGGATAGTGGCACAAACAGACTTCGAAGCCTGAATCTTCGATCAAATCAATGAATTTGACTGATTCAAACATGCCGGATTTTTTAATTTCTTCCAGCATTTCATGGTCGTGATTGCCGACTAACAAATGTTTGAGGCCGTTTAATCTGCTGAATATCAGGATGGTTGACGGATCGTCGTCTTTGCCGATATCGCCTAAAACATAAACGGTGTCGCCATTCTTAACCTTTTTGTTCCACTTCTCGACAACTGTTTTTTCCATTTCATCAAGTGAAGCAAAAGGTCTGCTGCACTTGTCGAAGATTTTCTGGTCTTTAAAGTGGGTGTCAGAGATGTAATAAATCATCAGTTTGCTCTCCTGTGTTTTTCTTCCGCTTTTTTGCCTTTAGTAAAACCGTCCAAAATTTCAAGATAACCCGACACTCTCCTGATTCTTGTAATGTTTTTCCCTCCGCATTTCGGGCAGATATCGAATACTCCTGAAGTGCCGCAGTCGTTGCATTTGTCTTTGGGAAAATTGAATCCAAGGTAGCGGACTCCGCTCTTGATGGCTATTTCCGCTAAATCGGCGAGTCCTTCAGTGTTGCTGAGAGGTGCTTCTTCAAGTTCGATGTAGGAAATGGAACCGCCGTTTGCGAACTTGTGGAAAGATCCCTCCGCTTCCAGTTTCCTGTGTGCCGGCAGTCCGCTGTCAACTTCGACATGAAATGAGTTCGTATAGAAGTTTTTTTCAAGTGCCGGATGGTTAAAGATTGTTTTGTCGATCTCCGTGAATCTGCCGCTGATCAATTCTCCGCTTGTTGCAAGCAGCGAGAAATTCAGATGATGTTTTGTGGTTAAAGAATCTGTATAGTCCCGCATAAAAGCGACGAAATCGAGAGCGTGTCTGTAAGCGTTTTCATTTTCCCAGTATTTGCATCCGGTAAGGATTTCGATGGCTTCACTTAAGCCGATGAATCCTATCGAAAGAGTTCCGTGTTTGAAAGTTCCTTCTAAGCCGGATGTGTTCATATCTTCGCACCAGAATTTATATTCGTGGTTTGTCGGGAACAGCGAATCATCCGCTTTAACGGTTTTTTCATATCTGTCAAGCAGAATCATGGCTGTCGGACCGGCGATTTCCAGCCAGCGTTTTTTCAACTCTTCTATTTTTGCCGCATCTGTCTCTGCCTGGTGTTTTTTGGCAACTTCAAGTGCCAGACGGGGAAGATTGACCGAAATGTTCGTGATGTTGCCGCGTCCTATAGCTCCGACCTTGCCGAAAATGTCGCTGACGACTCTTGTTCTGCATCCCATTACCGAGAGTTTTTCAGGATCTGTTTCCCTGTCTTCTTCACAGTCGCAGAGAAGGTAGGTCGGAAGCATTTTCTTTGCCGTGCAGAGCAGGGCTTTTTCGTACAGATCGAAATTAGGATCACCTTTTGAACGGTTGACACCCTTGTGAATCTTGAAGACGATATTCGGTTTGTATACCATATCTCCGGCGTTTTCGAATTCGTCAATGAGGGTGAAGCTGAGAAAACGGGAAAATTCGTCGGTTCCGAGTCCGGTGTTGAATGTCACATAATAGCTGGTTTGTCCCATTCTGGTGTGCATGTTGTTGCACCACGTGATGAGAGATCCTATTGATGCTCTGAAAACATCTTTAAAGCCTTGGAATGATACTCCGAGTTTTGTAAATATTTCCGCAAAATCTTTGTCAAAATTCGCGAATGCCATTCCGCCTGCCTGTTCGTTGCCCATTTTTGCAAAGATTTCTTTTATGAAATCAAAAACCCCGATGATGATTTTGGTTTCGCCGAGACCTGTGAATTTTTCATAGGGAAAGGCATTTTTAATGTCGAATGTCAGGCAGTTGTAGGTCATACCGTAGGCATCAAGGTCGTGGATGTGTATGTATCCCTGCTTGTGAAGATCTGCCCATTCCTGAGGAAGCGAAGCAAGGATTTCTTCTTTTTTTACCTTTTCTCCACAGTTGTAGTTTTCACCGACATAACTTATGCGGTTTGCAGCATTGTCATTTTTGTTCTGATTAAGCATCTTTCTTCACCTCCATGAATGTTTGATTTGAAGAGCCGTAATAGCCAGTATAAAGAATATTCTTTTTCTCAAACGGACCGAATTTCACATAACGAACGTATTTAAGCAGTTCTTCGGGAATCTCTTGAAAATCGTGTCCAGTGTAAAGACACAGGTCAAAATCCTGCAGAGCCTTGCAGAGTTCGAGAACCGCATCCTTTTGCAACAGAGGTTCTCCACCACTGATCGTCAGTTTGTTGCAGCAGCTTTTGGCTCTGATTTCAGAACACAGATCATCGATGTCGTATTCTGTGCCGCCGTTCGGATCCCATGTGCTCTGGTTGTGGCAATCCTCGCAATGAATGTCACATCCTTGCAGAAAAAGGACTGTTCTGCACCCCGGGCCGTCACATAAAGAGCCTTCTTTAATAGAAGCAACTCTGATTGTTTTTGTCGTCATCTGATTTCTCCTCAAAAAATCATTAACACTACCTATAAGCGTCGAAAAACCGGCAAGTTGACAAAAATTTTGTGCCATCTATGCAACGCAAAGAAAGCGATATTCTTCGCGCCAGAGTTTCTTATATTCTAAAGCGATAATCTTGTTACGCTTCTGATCGTAAACCTGTTTTGAGCAGCAGCCTTTCTCTGATTTCTGGCTTGTCAGGTGATAATGACCGCACTCTTTACATGGATACATTCTCTTGGGAATCTTTTTTGCTCTGTTGCCGTGATGTTTCGCCCCGTTGATAGCGGTTCCGGCCTCTTTTTTAGAGTAACAGATTTTTCCCTCGCTTTCGCATCTTAAATCTCTTCCAAAATCATCCTTCATCTTTTTCTCCTTCTTAATGAAAAAAAACAAACAGGTTCCGTGGCATGGAACCCAGCCGCGATAGTTTTTATTCATTTTTTGCAGGAAAACAGTGCAAGAATCCGGACACTTTTTTTGTGAAACGAGTTGCAGCTTGTTTTGCAAATCGGAATCTGCATCGCAGCGACTGAATAATTTGGGGGATTTATTGGGGTTTTTCTTCAGATTTATTGGTTGAGTTAATAGTAAAATCGGCACCGCATGATTCGAAGAGTTTGATAAATTTTTCCATGAAGCCCGCCCTTTTTTCTTTGTTTTTCTCAAAGAAAAAAGTGAACGGTGCATATTTGCCAGAGTCTTTGTATTTTTTGATTGTTTCTGCGGCCTCATCTTTAAAATCCGTCAAAAACATTTCAAGCACATGCCATGCTTCATACTCAATGCATCTGTGTAAAAATGTATTCGGGATTTCATTATCCCATCCTGTTTTAAGAGAAATATTCGGGTCAGCCCCGTGCTTAAGCAATGCGCGGCAAATATCGATATCATCAGTTTCGCTTGCCAAAGTGAGGATCGTCCATTCTGTTCCATGGTTATTTCTGCATTTATATGCATCCTGATTCTTTGTGTGATCTATGAGATAGAGGCATATTTCCTTCAGCTTTTCTATCTGTTCTCCTGAGGTGTTTTCTTGGGAATGTTGAAGATTGAGAATGCGATCAATTATGTAATGTATCGGCGATACTTTGTCAGGTGTAAATCTAATGCTTTCAATATCAAGTTTGACTTCAATAAATTTTTTGACAAATTCTTTAACTAAATCAATATCGCATGAATCTATGACATTCTGCAAAGCATGAATTCTTTTTCTTTTGGTATCAATCCCCAGGTGATCTTTATCGGTTTTGCCTAAAATATGGATCACTATTTTCCTAAGCCTTTTCTTTACAGGAGATTCAGGGTCACTATGCTTTGCGCAAAAATCCTTAAAAACCATAGTTGCTGTATTCAATGGTGTTTCGCCTAAATCAGCGATAACATTGAGATCCAACTCCTTGATTGCTTTTTCTGAGCAGGAGAGTCCAAGCCATCCCTCTATCAAGTCAAGAGACCTTTCCTCTAAATCAATAAACCCTTCATTTGAAGAGATGGAAAACAGCCACATAGCTACGGAAATTGGAGGACGCCTTTGTAAACCTCTATTTTGAAAGTTTACCATGCGCGTGTTTATGCTATCCTTTTTTAATTTGCAGAGACTGTTGTAATCCTCTTCTATTTTTTCTTTAATATTTCCATTAGAAGCGGCAAAACTTCCAATTGGAGCCAGTTTTCTGTTGAAATCGACTTCTATGCCAGGGAAAAACATATCCTCTGGAAATTCATCGCAAAACTTCTCTCTCCAGGATACAAGTTCTCTGTATGATTCTTCGACCGGTTTGTTAAACACTCCAATTTCAATGGCGTAGCCGTACTCCCAAAACCTTTTTCCATCATTAGGTAAAGGAGTTTTAGAAGGTTTTTTAGGATCTATAGCGTTGCAGATGGTATCTCGATTTGAATCACAATAAACGGAAAGAGCAAACGCCTGTTTCAGAAAAGGCTCGGTCCAAATTCCTGCGAACTGAATTTGGCTGAACGCATCTTTGTAGAGTTTTTTCGCGCTCTCAAATTCGCCTTTTGCAACCGCAATATAGGCACGAAGCCAGTTGCAGTAAAAATCGGAGGCTTCCGGAGCAATTCCTTTTATATTCGAGATTAAATCCTCCGCTCTCTTTTCATCCTGAAGGTAAACATGATTTTCAAGAATATCGCCAAGAGCCAACCTTATAGGCTCGGATTTGTCTCCCAAAGGATCCAAAAGTATATGATGCAACATCTCTACTCTCTGATGTAATTTATCCGAAAGGTCTGCAGGCAAGATGAGGTAATTTTCATTTAAATAGGTGATTATATCCTCTAAGCAAGATTTTATTTCATTCCAATCCTTTTTTTCAGGGGGGATTTCCTTTTGTATAGCATTCTGCACATTGGCTGTTATATAAGCTTCAATTAAACGCGACATCTCTTTTTCTTTTCCTTCTTTTTTACAGAAGTCGAGAATATCTTTCATATCATTCCATTTGGCTGGATTTTGTCCCTTCTTACAGTAGTTGACAATTATTTTCTTGAAATGCTCGATTTTACCTGCATAGCTGTCCAATTCGCGATAAAATTTTTCCAGACTCTCGAATTGTCTACCTAATTCATCGAAAACCGTGTTATATTTTGTTTCTGCATCAAGATATGAAAAGCTGATATCATTGTTTTTGCCGATTTCACTAACAGTTCTTTCAACAAAGAAATGTAGTGTTCCGCAAATTACAAAATCGAGAATGTAATAAGTTTCAAAAATAGGATATTCAGTCATTGAAAGTCGGATAGTCATCAACTTGTAAAAATCCAGTATCGTATCCGCAATATATTTTGGTAAATCATATTCATCGCAAAATTTGCCCAAAATTTTACAGGCAATCCCGTATACCGACTGGTCGTAATGCGGATTCAAATCACGATAAGAACTCTCTTTTTCTTCAAACAGTCTCTCAATATGTTTGCTGAAAGCTTCTCTTGACTGCCAGTCAAGCCCCCAATCTTTATGATACTTTTCACAGTAGTCTAAAAATGCATCTTCCCCGATAAAAGAAACCAGCATTTCGTTGATCCTGCCAAGAGGCATGTTCCCGAATTTTGTTTTGTTCTCTTCACTCATGGTTTACTCCTGCGCCAAAGACGCCGTTTTGAATTGATTTCCTCATTATAGCTGCATCTGCAAACAGACTGTTGAGTTCCCTTTTCATTTTCACCGGATTCAACATATATTCCTCCATTAAAAATTTGAATTTTTCTTTTCGTCAGACAGGTTGTATCTGCTTTTGAACTTTTCTTCATCAAAATCCATTTCGAAAAGCAGTTCGTCGGCAGGCTTTTCCCAGAGAGAATGCGAACTGTAAGCATATTCAGTACCACCGTTTTGGAAGAATCTGCCGTCAGGGGCTATCATCAGGTAGCTGTGGGTCATATCTTCATTGTCTTCAATAACGGTATTCAGTTCGGGATGACGGTTGAGTTCGAGGAAATGGCGCCACTGATCATTGCTTATGCCTTTATCGCCGTTGAAAGGCATCTGGCGCAGGATCTTATACTTCTGCGCGCCGACAGACTTAAGCTGACCGAGCAGATTCTCGTTCCAGTTGAAGGCATTTACCACTGAATTGATTTTGATGATCAATCCCGGATTCGCAGCTCTGAGTGCCTCAACCTTTTTGCAAAGTTCTGAAAAAGTCATGACCTCTCCTTTGCCTGTGCAGCGGCCTATTTTGACGTTGTTTTCATCGCTAGCCGAATCCACCGATATGCCGACCATTGAGAATTTATCGATGAAGGGTATCAGATTTTCAAGACGGGAACCGTTGGTGATAATTGACAGCACAAAACCCTTGCTCCATGCCGTTTCAATGACCGGAACAAGATTTTTCATGTTAATAGTTGCTTCGCCGCCTGCAATGTTCAGGCGGGTTTTGCCTTTTTCGAAAAGTCTGCTCTCTGAAAGATTTTTCAGAAGTGCAGCGACTTTCTGCGGATCGTCCCAGATTTCCTGCATCTTCTCCCATTCTGAATAGCAGAAATGGCAGTGGTAATTGCATTTTGAAGTAACATGCCAGTTGAAAACGTAATTTGTTTTTTCCATATCCTCTCTCCTTAAAAAAACCTTAAACTCGACCATTTTTGTTTGTTTGAGTCGAAAAACAGTGCAGAAATCAGGACATTTTTTTTGTGACAATAAAATCAACAACTTAGAGTCTCGGCAAATTAAAAGCCGCATAATAGCGACATGAAATAAGTTGGAACCATCATCCTATTCCTCCTTTCAGCTCACACAATCAATAAGCGTCGGAAAACTTCCGAGTTGACAAAAAAAGATTTTTTTAAAAGAATTTTTTGGCTAACTATTTAATTTGTCTATAGATTTTCTGACGATTCCATCCTTGCAAGAAACTCTGTTTCCTTAATCGGCTCAGATGTTCTCGCAGGATGCGGTTCCCAGATTTTTCAGAGCATCTGGATTGTTGATGGTGATCATTCCGAGAGTAGGGCATTTTTCCATATCGGCGCAGTCTCCGCAGGTCGTAAACCCTTTTTTCATCGCACACTTGCGGATGGCGCAGAGTTTTTCGCAGTAAACGGTTTTGGGTCCGTCTGCACGGCATCCGGTGCAGTTGATCTGTTCCGGCAGAATTGTTGTGTGGTTCAGTTCGCTCCAAAGTTTTGCGGTTTTTTCACGCAGCACCTGATCGTTGTTTTTTGTCGCTATGAATGCGTCGCATTTTTCGCAGTCAAGCCCGCAGTATGCAATCATTATTCAGCTCCAAATCAGTAAAAAACAGGAATTTATATCAGAATTGCAGGAATAATGAAGATTTTGAGTGAAATGGTGATTCTATTGAAAAAATTGGATGATCTTAGATTTTTGGATTGATTCTATTCAGTGTAAAGCTTAGCAGCCGGGTACGTTCGGAGTGTACTGTGCGCACTCAGGAGTTTCAAATGTCGGCAGAACAAGTGCAACACCTGTTGTCATCCAGCATGGATCGCATGCGCATACTCCTTTGTCGCCGGAGTAGTCGCAGTGGCCGTGGCTTGCCGGATTGATGAGGAAGCTTGCCTGTCCGCATGACGAGTGGCAGTCTTCGATACATTTTGTGCCTGCATCATTGAGGTGGTATTTTTCCTCGCATTCGTTACAGGTCGGGCCTGTGAAATGATCCGTGCACGCGCAGGTCGTCTTGCCGGTTCTGTCGGCTGTGCATGTTCCGTGTCCGTTGCAGAAGTGAGCTCCGTCACAGTTGAGGCAGCCGGTTCCGGAGTAGTGTTCCGCGCACTGGCATGTCGATTCATCCCAGGATGAACATTCGCTGCAAAGGGCTTCGCTTTCTGCCGAAAATACGGGAGCAATTTCTTTGCACGATTTGGTATTGCCGTCGCATATTTCGTTTGCATCTGCGACTTCGGTGCAGTTATCGTAACCTGTGCAGCCTGCACGCTGGGTGACTCCGTCACCGCAAACCATAAGGCTGGTGCAGTCAGCATTGCACTGTCCGTAAATCGTTCCGTTTGTAGCTTTACCGTCATCGCAGACTTCACCGTCAAGCCCGACTATAGCCGCATCACCGCAGTAGGTGAGGGTCGCGTCTTCTTCGGAGAGTTTGCATTCGGTTGTGCAGCGTTTGCAGGTCACGCCTTCCTGTTCTTCTTCGCCGTATTTGCAGTATTCGGTTCCGTTGTTTACGCCGTAGTCGCATTCTTCGCCCTGGTCTTCCTGAAGAACACCGTCGCCGCAGCCGTAGAAGCCCGTGCATTCAGCGTTGCAGTGTCCGTAAACACCGTTAAGTTCGCCTTCATCGCAATCTTCGTCGGCAAGTTCGTTTACAACACACATTTCTTCCGGCTCAGCAGGATCTGTGTCTGTAGTTTCTGTATCGGTATCTGTATTTTCTGTATCTGTATTTTCTGTATCTGTAGTTTCTGCGTCTGTGGTTTCTGCGTCTGTGGTTTCTGTGTCTGTATCAGTTTCTTCTTCCGGCAGTTCGCATACTGCTCTTTGAATAACAGCGTCGCCGCATCTTTCGCCGAGGCCGGTGCATTCAGTATTGCACTTTCCGTATTTGCCGTTGTTCTCGCCGTCGTCGCAAGCTTCTTCGCCGTTGACAACTCCGTCGCCGCAGTAGTCGCCTACACCGGTGCAAAGAGCGTTGCACTTTCCGTACACACCGTTGTCCGCACCGTCGTCGCACTCTTCGGTGCCGTTTTTGACGCCGTCGCCGCATCTTTCGTCAAGTGTGCAGTCAGCCTTGCAGCCGTTGTAGCCGCCGACATTGGCATCTGTTCCTTTGTCGCAAGCTTCTTCGCCGTTGACTGTGCCGTCGCCGCAGTAGGCAGCCAAAGTGCAGTCTTCGTTGCAGCCGCCGTAATGACCGTCGTTAGCGTCCTTGCCGTCATCGCAAGCTTCTGTGCCGTTTACAACACCGTCACCGCAGTATTCAGCCGGTGTAACGGTTACGCAGGAACCGTCCTGGCATTCTTTTCCTTCCGGGCACTCTTCTGAAGTGACGCACTCAGGCTTTACTTCTTCTTCCGGTTCTTTGTCAAAGCAGGTACCCTCCCTGCATTCCTGACCGTCGCCGCAGTCGGCAGCCGTGACACATTCCGGCTTCTCTTTGTCCCCGCCTCCGCAGGCAACAAGAAAAGCCAGAATAAATACTACAGCCAGACATTTGAATTTCTTCATTTTCATACCTCGTAAATAAAAAAGTGAATAAATAGGTCCAAGCAAAGATACCACAAGACCTGCTGAATTATATTCGGTTTTTTTTTATTGCAAAGAAATTTTCATTAAGTTCTTTGAATGGTGCCGGAGACCGGGCTCGAACCGGTACAGGAGGTTATCCCGAGGGATTTTAAGTCCCTTGCGTCTACCAATTCCGCCACTCCGGCGGTTATGAGTTTGAAAATGGAGGCACCTTCCGGATTCGAACCGGAGATGGAGATTTTGCAGACCTCTGCCTTACCTCTTGGCTAAGGTGCCGACCAAAGAATTTCGATTGAAAAAGGACATAAAAAAATGGAGCGGGAAACGGGATTCGGACCCGCGACGTCTACCTTGGCAAGGTAGCACTCTACCACTGAGTTATTCCCGCTCTGGCAGGCGGCACTTTAGTCAGAAACATTTGAATGTCAAGTTTTTTCTTCAATTTTTGCAAATATTCTCTTTTTCTTCGTAGATACGGTCGATTTCTTCAACCATTTTGAAACTTTTTTCGGTGTATTCGTTTTCTTCGCCGATTTTTTTGGCGGCTTCGGTGCTTTTGACGAGGGTTTTGCGCGATTTCCGGAGGAGGATCGAGATCTTTTTCCAGAGTTCGCAGGTATAGACTGATTTTTCTTCGTCAGACAAGTCTTCGGGAACGGGTTTTGCC